>DATMSL010000883.1:0-14048 GCA_035565435.1 Dyadobacter sp.
CGGGTCTTTATTAAAACTGTGGGGTGTTACAGACTTGGTAAGCCTTTCTTGAACTTGCCAAGTCTTTTTCATTATCTCCTGCGACGACGACGTACCGGTTTTCTTCGTACCGGTTTTTTCCGTACCGGTGCTTTTTTGACGGTCGTTTTACGCACCGGTGCCGCTACGGCTTCTTCTTCCTCGTCTTCGCTTACAGCTTCTTCGGTGGGAACAGCCGTTTCGGTTATGGATACAGTTTCGTTGGTTTCCTTTTGATCTACGTAAGGCAAGCGAACCGCTGCGATCTGCTCGATATTCGAAGTGCTTTCGATCGGCCTCAGTCTGAATGAATAGGAATATGGTTTTGCGGGCAGCAGGTATGCCTCGTGTACGCGTGGGGACCAGCTATCGTCACCACCCAGTCCCATTTGCGCGAGGTCGATGTTTACTACCGTTGAAGTGCCGCGGCTTAGTGCTGCTGCCCGGCGTTTGGCGGCGAGCAGGTCTTTGTCCGTATAATCATGGACGTTGAAATTGAATGCGGTATCGCTCAGCACCAGCAATCCAGCCCCTTCCGCATTGGTCACCGCCGCCCAGCGGACGCCAGTCTTATTGCCATTTTCCTGCGGAGTAATGTACGGGAAATGCTGTTCGGCCACTGTACCGGCGTAAATGCCTATTTTCCCACTCGTTTTGCGATCGGCATAAGTCTCGTGGGGGCCGTTGCCATACCATTGTGTTTTGGTAAATGTAGCGGGCATTCTCAGCTGCATTCCCACTTTGGCCAGCGGCGGCCATTCGCCTCGCGGTGTAAATGTGTTTTGTATATGAATGTCGCCCGAGGCATAAATCATATACACCGACTGTACATCCATTTCCCCTTTGGATTGCTTTAATGTCTGGTTGAGGGTCACTTTGTAGATTTGGGCGGTCAATCGCTGGGTTTTCATCTCTGAGGAAATGCGATCCAATGTATCGAGGGCGAAGCTGCGCCATTGGGTAGCATAGCTTTTCGCGCCGCCGCCTTCGTCATTATCGGTTGGTACGCGCCAGAAATTGGCATAAGGACCGCTTTCCAGCATTTCTTCCCTTTTGTTTTTAAACGAAATCATCAGGCCTTCGTTTTTGTCGAAAACCACGGTGAAATCCTGTCCGGAAATCTGTACGCGTGCGGACGTAATTTGTGCAATGCGGAGCGGGCGTTCGCTGTACAGGCTGAGATTCGGGCGAGGGGCGGCAGGTTTCACTACCGGTACCTGATGCCAGGCGGCTTCGTGTCCTTTTGGAGCCCAGAGTGTGGCTTCTTTTAATCTTAAACTAAGATTTAGAAAATACTCGGCATTGGGTTTTACCGAAGCGGGGAGTTCGTATGGAATGGTGATTTGCTGTTTCTGGCGTGCTAATGCAGTTAGGTTGGCAATGCTTCCGCCTTTGCCGACAGGCTTCCCATTTTCCATGAGCGACCACACCAGCTCATAACCGTGCAGCGATTGAAAATCGTAGGCATTGTGTAAAATGATATTCTTTACACCGGCTTTCAGCGTGTCCGGCATTTCAAACTTCACATATTGATAAACTTTCTTCACCTCATTCAGCTCCGGCTGGGGCGTACGGTCGGGGTTCACGAGACCGTCGCCGGCATTGGCACCGTCGATGTAGTTGAAATAGTCCCAGTATTCGGAGCCATCAGGGCGTTTCAGTTTTAATCCCTGATCCACCCAATCCCATATGAAGCCGCCCTGCATGGTCGGGTATTTTTCGATCAGGTCCCAGTATTCTTTCAGATTACCGATGCTGTTGCCCATCCCGTGCGCGTACTCGCATACGATGAGCGGGCGGGTTTTGTCCTTTTTGACCAGCTCGATCATGTCCTGCGTGGAGGGGTACATGACTGAAACAATATCAAAACTGCTCAATGTCGTCGGTTTGTAATCCTTGCGGCCTTCATAATGGATTGGCCGGGTAGGATCCGCGAGCTTGATGAAATCGCCCATATCCACGAAATTTTGCCCCATTCCCGACTCATTACCCAGCGACCAGATAATCACTGACGGGTGGTTCTTGTCCCTTTCGACCATTGCATTGCCTCTTGCCAGAAACGTCGCTCGCCATTGCGGGTTATCGGCCAGGATAATGTTTTTGCTCCATAGCTCGTGGCTTTCAATATTCGCCTCGTCCATCACGTAGAGGCCGTATTGGTCGCAGAGGTCATACCATTCGGAAGCATTGGGATAATGCGAGGTTCGCACCGCATTGATATTATGCTGCTTCATTAAGGTAATGTCCTTAATCATCGACTCGCGGCTGATCACACGGCCTGTTTCGGGATCGAATTCGTGGCGGTTGACACCCTTGATTGTTACCGCTTTGCCGTTCACGAGCAGTTGTCCGCCTTTGATCTTCACATCCCTGAAACCCACGCGCTGGCTGGTTGCTTCGAGTACTTTACCGTCGGAGTTCATGAGTTGTACCGTCAAAGTGTAGAGATTAGGCGTTTCCGCGCTCCATTTGGCGGGGTTAGGGACCTGCATTTCGGCGCGAACGGCACCTTCTCTTCCCATTTCCAAGGTACCGACCATTTGGCTCACCGGGGTGGTTACTACCGATTTGGAGGCATCATATAGTGTAAAAAGTACCTGGTGCGCGTGAATAGGCTGTTCCCCATAGTTCTTGACATAGGCACCCAGTTTCAGAGTCGCATGCTCATGGTTGGCGTCCAGAATCGTTCTGACGGAATAATCGGTTAATACCACCTTGGGCAAAAGCAGTAGGTTTACATCGCGGAAAATGCCCGAAAGCCGCCAGTAGTCCTGGTCTTCCAGATAGCTGCCATCCGACCAGTTGATCACTTCTACCGCAAGGTTGTTAACTCCTGCCTTCACATCTTCCGTCACATCGAACTCGAATGGCGTCATGCCATCCTCGTGGTAGCCGATCGCGACGCCGTTCAGCCACACATAGCAAGCCGACTGCACGCCGCCGAAATGCAGGAATATCTGCTTCTCCTTTATATCCGCGACCGTAAATGTGGTGCGATACATGCCCACCGCATTGGTATCAGCCGTAATGCGCGGCGGCGTGGCTTTGAACGGGTGTTTGATGTTGCTGAAAATCGGACGGTCGTATTTGCGTCCCTCGCGTGCGCCCACGACCTGCCAGTTGGATGGAACCGGCATATTATCCCAGCCTGCGTCAGAAATTTTAGGGTCGAAGAAGTTCAGTTGGGCTTTCGACGGATGCTGCGCCCATTTGAATTTCCAGGTACCATTCAGCGATTGTACGAATGGGCCTTTTTTGTCCATGGCCAGCGCCGCTTTTTCCGTGGCATAGGGGAAGAAATCGGCACGGGGCTTTTCGGTATTGATGCTGATCACCTGCGGATCCTGCCACTCGGGAATGGCTTGGGCCTGAACGTTCTGGTTCAGAATTTGTAGTAAAAAAAGCAGTATGGGTAATCCGCGGCGTGTAGAAAATTGCATATCATTTCCTGTGGTAACATTCGGGCGGTGCTTTGTTTGAATGAGTGAAAGCACGCGTTTTTATTTTGGAGGTTAAAATTAGGGATATTCAAAAAGAAACGGACGCAAAACCGGGACCGCATGAAGTTTTATTTGAAGAATGCCTTTATTTTGCTTCCACATGTAAATTCTCTTTTATGTTGTTAGCCGTCGACCTTGGCAATACCGATACTGTTTTCGGGCTTCATGATTCCGGTAACTGGGAGCACATCTGGCGGATGCGCTCTCTCGTGCAGGAAAATGAGGCGCATTACGAGTCGAAACTCCGGCTGCATTTCCTGGAAGCCGGGTTGTGGTTCGGGGATGTGAAAACGGTGGTACTGAGTAGTGTTGTGCCAGCACTCACACCCGTGATACTGAGAATGCTTCGCTCACTGTTCGGCGACGGGGTGATTGTGGTAGGGCCGGAGATTTATCCCGCATTGTCCATTGAAATAGACCATCCCCACGAAATCGGCGCGGACCTGATTGCCAATGCGGTAGCCGTCTCGACGCGTTATAAAGAAAATTGCGTAGTCGTCGATTTTGGTACTGCATTGACATTCACAACTGTTTCCAAAGACAGCAAAATTCTCGGCGTAGCCATATTGCCGGGTTTGATCACGGCTGTGAAGGCATTATTTGCCAACACTGCCCAATTACCCGAAGTGCCATTGGAACTTCCGCAATCGGCGATTGGCAAAAATACCGTAGAGGCCATTCAGGCGGGTATTCTGCTGGGTTATGAGGGTTTGGTCAAATCGCTGCTGGGACGCATTCGTGCCGAGCTGGGCGGCGAATGCATTGCCGTCGCTACCGGCGGACTATCTTCCATTATCGACACCCTGCGTGAGGAGTTTACAGAAATTGACAGAAAGTTAACATTGGACGGTCTGCGCATTATTGGCGAGAGCCTCAGGGCTTAGTTTTGAAATAGCCATCCTCAATCAAAGGTAAATCTGAAACGGGTTTATTATACAAATACACCCAACAATCCATGACAACTCCCTGACTATCCCTGACAGGCACCACCTTCCTGACGTACAAACTGGTCGCCTCATCTTCCATAACATCTTCATATTCATCCAGTTCTTTTATTATTTCAAGGGAGTTTAACTGATAAATCTCCCCATGCACGAGCGTGGGTGCATTGGGCTCGTACAGCGCGCCCGGATACCACTCCACGCGGAACAGTTTTCCATTGAAATATCCTTTTCCTATATAGTTTGAAGACAACCTGAGCTTGCGCGCGTAAGGATTGTCGAAACCCTGCATTAAAGTGCCGTAAGTAAATAAATTATATAACTTTTCCATTCTGCTGTCAGAAGATCAGAAATTCCGCTTAATGCAGAACTGTATTTTTCTTATATTTACATGTAAGCTTCTTCATTATACTAATATACCGTTATGTACGAAAAGAATCTTGGTACAAAACAAAAAGCACTAAGGATCAACCTCGATCGTCGGATCTACGGATCATTTGCGGAAATCGGGGCGGGTCAGGAAACGGCGGCTTACTTTTTCAAAGCCGGCGGCGCATCCGGAACCATCGCTAAAACGATGTCGGCCTACGACATGACATTCAGCGACGCGATATATGGAACAGAGGAAGGCGGAAGATACGTGGTAGAATCCCGATTGATGAAAATGCTCAACCGCGAGTACAATCTCGTGGAGAAGCGCCTTTCAGAAAAACGCGGCGTGGACAGTACCTTTTTTGCCTTCGCGAATACCGTTGTAGCCCTCAATTTTCAGAAAACGAACGAATCACACGGCTGGATTGGTTTGCAATTCCAGCTCACGCCCATGGGCCCGACGAACTACGTCGTGATCCACGTGCGGATGCGGGATGATGAGAACATTCTGCAACAGCAGGCACTCGGCATTATCGGTGTAAACCTGATTTACGGTTGCTATTACTATTACAAATCACCTGAAATCCTGCTGATGTCGCTCATGGATGATCTGACGATCGACCGGATCGAGATCGATATGGTACGTTTCAGCGGGCCGGATTTCGCCAAGGTCGATAACCGCCTCATGAGCTTGCGGCTCGTAAAGAATGGGTTTACCGATGCGGCATTGTTCGGCAGCGACGGCGGTGTTTTGCAGCCTTCCGAAGCATTGTACAAAAAGCACATCCTCATGATGCGCGGCCGCCTGCGCCCGATCACGAACGTACATATCGACTTGATTAGCAACGGTCAGCGGCAGTTCTTGGCGGAAGAAGATGTAGACGAATCCAAAGTGGTACTCATTTCGGAGCTCACATTGCATAACCTCAAAGCAGGCGACCGCGATATTGACGAAAAGGACTTCCTCGACCGCGTGGATATTCTTTGCTCGCTAGGGCATATGGTAATGATTTCTAACCACCATGAATATTATCGCCTGGTGGCATATCTGTCGAGATTGACGAAGCTGAAATCCGGCCTGCTGCTTGGCAGTCCGAATTTGCAGGATATTTTCGAAGAAAAGCATTACCAGTTCCTGCAAGGGGGCATTCTCGAATCCTTCGCGACGCTGTTCAGCCGGAAAGTGAAGCTTTACATTTATCCGACGTTGCAGCCGGACGGCTCGGTTTACAGCTGCGAAAACTTCCGGGTGCCGGATCATTTGCGGCCGTTATTTCAATATCTGATCGTGAATGACAAGATCGAGGATATCAGGAACTATAATACCGAACATATGCACATCACCACCGACCTGGTGCTTGAAATGATCAAGCGGGGCGAGCCGGGATGGGAGAAGTTGGTACCGGAGAACGTGGCTCAGATGATCAAGGAAAAATCGCTGTTCGGGCTTCCCAGTGAGAATAATTACGTCGATACGGTGAAGCAGATTCACCAGGCTGTGGGGAATCTTTAATTCTTTGTTAATGCCACTGCCGCGGCGGACCGTTAAGGCACGAATGTTCACGAATATGTGTTTAATTCGTGCCTTCGTGGCATTAAGAAATGACTCTTCTTAGCTTTTGGATATAAAATCCCCCTTATGTCCAAAATTCTATCCCCACCCACCACGTTCGTGGGCAGGCTCAAATACCTCGGTCCCGGTTTCATCCTTTCTGCTGCTATTGTGGGCTCCGGCGAACTGATCGCCACAACCGCATTAGGCGCGAAAGCCGGCTTCGTCATGTTCTGGCTGATTATCCTGAGTTGCCTTGTCAAAGTCGCATTGCAGCTGGAATTTGGCAAGAATGCCATTTACACTGGCACCTTCATCATGCATAATTTCAACAACCTGCCTGGGCTGAGGCTCGGCAGGACGCATTGGAGCATTTGGCTGTGGCTTTCATTGCAGGGGCTGAAATTACTGCAAGTAGGTGGTATTGTCGGAGGGGTCGCGATTGTGCTGAACATGGCATTTCCTTTTGTTTCTGTCAATTTGTGGGCAATTATCTCGGTACTGATCACTTCTTTCTGGGTTTATAGAGGTAACTACGGTCCGGTGGAGAAAGGCTCGCTGGTGATGATCATCCTTTTTACGGTCGTCATTCTCATATCCGTCATTTTACTTCAGTGGACGCCATATGCCATCACCTGGCCACAATTTGAAAGTGGATTACAGTTTTCGCTTCCTACCGCATTGGTCGCGACGGCATTCGGGGCATTTGGAATAACGGGCGTTGGCGGCGATGAAATTATGTATTACAATTACTGGTGCATCGAAAAGGGGTATGCTGCTTACACCGGCCCAAACGACGGGACGAAAGAATGGTCGGATCGTGCCAAGGGCTGGTTTCAGGTAATGTACCTCGATGCCGTGTTGTCGATGGTGGTCTATACCATTGTGACGGCTGCATTTTATCTCCTCGGCGCCGCTGTGCTGCATACAGGAGGGCATGTGCCGGAAGGTTACCAGATGATCGACACCCTTTCCCGCATCTTCACAGAAACGCTGGGGCCGTGGGCGAAGAATATATTTCTGATTGGCGCATTTTTCGTGCTTTATTCCACATTGTTTACTGCCGCTGCCAGTTGGGCGAGGGTTTGGGGCGATGCATTCGGGCAGATCGGCTGGATGAAGTTTGGCTCGGGACAGGAGCAAAAGCGGAGTATCGGCATTATGTCCTGGGTATTGCCCATTACCTGGTGCCTCTTGTTCCTCTTTTTCCAGGCGCCGGTGAAAATGGTCATACTCGGGGGTATCGCCACGTCGGTGTTGCTGTTACTGGTCGTGTATGTGTCGCTCGTGTTCCGTTATCGCAGTCTGCCGGTCGCATTGAAACCATCGGCCTTGTACGATGTATTTTTCTGGATAAGCGTGCTCTCGATCCTGTTTGTAAGCGGGTATGGCATTGTTCAAATTATTTAGCGAACAATAGTACTTAATTTTAAATGAGTAGTATTTTTTGATAGCGAACGAATAGGGGAGTTGCTTCTCATTTTCGTCTAACTGATTGCCGATCAGGCAAAATGCATTCATTCCGAAATCCTAAATTCTTTCATATGGACAAACCAAACGAAGTATCGAGAAGAAACTTTATCAAGAACACCACGGGAGCTGCGGTAGCGCTTTCCATTCCAACCATCATCCCCACGAGCGCATTTGGTGCGAACGACCGCGTGCGCGTGGCGGTACTGGGCGTGAACGGGCGCGGGCAGAGCCATATTTCCGGTTTCAATGCGCTGAGCAATGTAGAAGTTGCTACCCTCTGCGACCCGGACAACAACATTTTGCAGAAGCGTGCACAGGAATTTGAGCAGAAGACTGGGAAGAAGGTCAAGACGGAAAACGATTTGCGGAAGGTTTTTGATGATAAAACCATTGACGCAGTAAGCATCGCCACGCCGAACCACTGGCATGCGCTAGCGGCTATCTGGGCATGTCAGGCCGGAAAAGATGTGTACGTCGAAAAACCCGGCTCGCACAACCTCCACGAAGGCCGCAAGCTCGTGGAAGCAGCCCATAAATATAAAAGAGTGGTGCAGCACGGCGTCCAGCTCCGCAGCTCGGAAGCATTGAAAGAGGCCGTCAAGCACCTCCGCGACGGGTTGATCGGCAACGTCTATATGGCAAGAGGTCTCGTGTACAAATGGCGCCCGGATATCGGTGACAAAGGTACTGAGCCCGTACCAGCCGGTCTGAATTACGACCTCTGGACCGGTCCGGCCGAAATGAAGCCATTCTCCCGCAACTACGTGCATTACGATTGGCACTGGCATTGGAACTACGGCAACGGCGACATCGGGAACCAGGGCATTCACGAAACTGACATGTGTATGTGGGGGCTCGGCGTGGAAAGCTTCCCGGATAAGATCACATCCTCAGGTGGCAAATTCCTCTGGAACGATGCCAAAGAAACCCCGGAAGTGCTGAGTTCTTCATTTGTTTATACCAAAGAAAAGAAGATTATCGAGTTCGAAGTACGGCCATGGATGACTAACGATGAGGGTGGAGTTGGCATTGGGAACATCTTCTACGGCTCGGAAGGCTACATGGTCGTGAAGGGTTACGATTACTACGAGACCTTCCTGGGGAAAGACAAAAAAGCCGGGCCTTCACGCAAAGCGGGTGGTGACCACTATAAAAACTTCATCGATGCCGTCGTCGCCAAGGATCCCAAGTTGCTCAATGGTCCGGTTGAAACAGCGCATTTGTCTTCGGGGCTCGCGCATTTGGGCAATATCGCCTACCGCGTCGGCCGTGCGCTTACTTTTGACAACAAGACAGAGAAATTTGTAGGAGATGAAGAGGCTAACAAGCTGCTGACGAGGAAGTACCGCTCTCCGTACGCGCTGCCGCAGGTGGTGTAGGTACGGAATTGACGTGTTTTATAATTGTTCATTGAAAAGTTCTCTTTACGAGAACTTTTCTTATATTCACACACTTGTATGAGGGTACATTTGATTAAAGAATCGACGATTGAAAAGTTCGTTTTGAATCATGCGAGAAGCGCATCATCGTTTGACGAATGGCTTAAAAAACTAAAAGGTGCCAATTGGCGATCGCCCGTGGATATTCGCGAGAATTATCCGACAGTGGATTTTCTCGGGAACGGGTGTCCGAGAGTAGTGTCCGATATCGGCGGCAACAATTACCGCATGATTTGTAAATATGTATTTGGAAAAAGCTTTGTGCGCTTATACATGAACTGGATTGGCACTCATGCCGAGTACACACGTTTATGCAAGCGCGGATTGCAATATTCTGTAAAACAATTCTGATATGGGAGAGCTGAAATATAAGGTAATCAAGACCGAAGAACAATACTACGAATATTGTAACGAGTTGGAAAGACTAGATGATTCAGGAGAGTCCGAGGGCAAATATCAGGATGAAGCTGAACTTTTGATGGTGCTGATCGAACACTACGATGCAGAGCACACTATTTTGAAAGGCGAGTTCGATCCTGTTGAATTGCTCAAATCACTCATGAAGGATCATAAGATGAAGGCTAAGGACATTGCCGAGTTGTTGAATGTCAGCAAAGGATATGTGTCTGAAATTCTTAACTACAAAAAAGGAATGTCCAAAGATGTAATCCGCAAGCTGGCTACGCGTTTTGCGATGCGGCAGGAGGCATTCAACCGTCCTTACCGGTTGGAGGGTGAGCGAATGATGGAGGAAGAAGAGGATGCAGTAGTGCAGGAAACTGTGCTTTCGTAGCAGTACAGTTGTAATCACATTAACCACACTTTTATTTATGAACCACTATCAGGAAATCACACGCTATCTCGACAATGCGCGGGAGATTTTGAGTACTAAGGCGAATAAGGAAGGGCAAGTGTACAAAGACGTTAAGTACGTGCAAATGGCGTCAGGAACAGCTTACAATGCTGCACTGATGATTGCTGATGAGTATTTGAGGAAAAAAGAAGGGACTAAATTTATCAAGCCCAATAGTATCGACGAATACCGTCTTCGTTTGAATAAACACAACAAAACTTTGATGGCTTACCTGAACCAGGCTTACGATCTGCTGCATTTAGCAGGCTATTATCATGCTACGCCTTCCGTCCGAACCATCAAGCAAGGTATGGACGCCACACAAAAAATGCTCGCTTAACGACAACTACCAAGGCAACAAAAAACGGCCGACAGTAACGCTGTCGGCCGTTTTTTGTATCTATTACCGTTCTCTTCAGAGAACGGACTACAAAACAGAGAAATCAAACGATTCCAGATACTTCGTAGTGAAATTCCCGGATTTGAAGCCAGGATCATCCATCAGTTTAATATGGAACGGGATCGTAGTTTTAATCCCTTCAATCACAAATTCCTGCAACGCGCGCTTCATGCGTGTAAGCACCTCCTCGCGTGACTGGCCGCTGACGATCAGTTTCGCAATCATCGAATCGTAGTTTGGCGGGATGGTGTAGCCGCTGTAAACGTGGCTGTCGATGCGTACCCCGTGCCCCCCCGGGAAATGCAGGTTGGTGATTTTACCCGGAGCCGGACGGAATCCATTTGCAGGATCTTCCGCATTGATACGGCACTCCATCGCGTAAAGTTTCGGCGTGTAGTTCTTGCCGGAGATAGGCTCGCCTGCCGCTACTTTGATTTGCTCCTTAATGAGATCAAAGTCAGTAACTTCTTCGGTGATCGGGTGCTCTACCTGGATACGCGTGTTCATCTCCATAAAGTAGAAATCGCCGTGCTTGTCGACCAGGAACTCGATCGTACCGGCACCTTCGTAACCGATCGCCTGAGCACCTTTGATGGCCGCAGCACCCATTTTTTCACGCAATTCGGGCGTGATGATCGGGGATGGCGTTTCTTCTACCAATTTCTGATGACGACGCTGGATTGAGCAGTCGCGCTCCGACAGGTGGCACACTTTGCCAAACTGGTCGCCGATAATCTGGATTTCGATGTGGCGAGGCTCTTCCACGAATTTTTCGAGGTACAAACCGTCGTTTCCGAATGCTGCGGCAGATTCTGTACGGGCATCGTTCCACGCTTTTTCGAATTCTTCGGGCTTGTTGATCACCCGCATTCCGCGTCCGCCACCACCTGCTGTCGCTTTCACGATTACAGGGTAACCAATGCCTTCTGCGAGTTCTTTACCTTGCTCCAAAGATTCGAGCAAGCCTTCCGAACCGGGCACAACCGGTACGCCGGCTGCGATCATCGTCGCTTTTGCTGTTGCCTTGTCACCCATTCCGTTGATCTGGGCGGCGGTAGCACCGATGAATTTAATGCCATAATCCGCACAAATTTGCGAGAATTCGGCGTTTTCCGACAGGAATCCGTAGCCCGGGTGGATCGCGTCCGCGCCGGTTACTTCCGCTGCCGAAATGATATTCTGGATGCTCAGGTACGATTGCCTGCTGGGCGGAGGACCGATACAAACGGCCTCGTCGGCAAACCGTACGTGAAGGCTGTCGCGATCGGCTGTCGAGTATACCGCGACAGTCTTAATGCCCATTTCACGACAGGTCCTGATTACACGCAGGGCAATTTCGCCCCGGTTAGCAATGAGTATCTTTTTAAACATGTAATTCAGTGAGTTTTCGTTCGCTGCATTATGCAGGTTCAACCAGGAACAATGGCTGGTCGAATTCTACCGGAGTTGCGTTTTCAACCAGGATCTTCACGATTTTACCTGATACTTCGGATTCGATTTCGTTGAACAATTTCATCGCTTCGATCACGCAAACTACTTTTCCGGGTTTGATCTCATCACCGATGTTAACGAATGCCGGTGTTTCAGGGCTCGATGCGCGGTAGAATGTACCGATCATCGGGGATTTAATGGTAATGAGGTTCGAAGAAGCTGGTTCTTTGGAAACCGCTGGCTCGGCTGGGGCGGCCGGTGCAGCTACTGCGGGAGCCGCAGGAGCGATTGCAGGCGCAGGTGCCGCAACTTGTGCCGGAGCATAGGCTACTACCGGAGCAGTGGCAAAGCGTTTTACCTTGATTTTCAGGTCCGCCGTTTCAATATTCACTTCATCAAGTCCCGACTGGGCAATGAAGTCAATCAGTTTTTGGATTTCTCTGGTTTCCATTTAATTAAGATTTAACTCTTTCTACGTATTCGTATGTGCGTGTGTCAACTTTGATTTTTTCACCTTCGTCGATGAAAAGCGGTACCATAATGCGAGCACCGGTTTCTACTTCGATCGCTTTTTTGGGAGAGTTGGCGGTATCGCCTTTCAATCCCGGCTCCGAATAAGTTACCACCAATTCCACGAAAGGAGGAAGTTCGCAGGTCAGTGCTGCGTCGTTTTCAGTATTGATCAGGATCTCAACTTCCTGGCCTTCCTTCATCAGGTCGGCGTTGGTCACCAGTTTTTCGTCGATCAACACCTGATCAAATGTCTCGGAGTTCATGAAGTTGTAGCCAACCTCATCTTTATATAGGAACTGGAACTTGTGACGCTCCACACGTACGGGCGTAATGCCTGCGCCTGATGAGAACGTGTTGTCCAGCACTTTGCCGCTAGTAAGGCTTTTCAGTTTGGTACGTACGAACGCGTTGCCTTTTCCGGGTTTCACGTGTTGGAATTCAATCACCTGAAAAAGATCATGGTTGAAATGGATCACCAAACCGTTACGCAAATCTGCAGTAGTTGCCATTTTTATGCTAATGAATTGTATGATAATGCTTTAATGAAAATCACAAGCCTACGCTCCGATACCCCATTTGAGGTACATCGCGCCCCAGGTAAAGCCTCCACCGAAAGCGGCCAGAATCAGGTTATCGCCTTTTTTAAGTTGTGATTCGTAGTCCCACAAGCAGAGCGGAATCGTCGCCGCCGTGGTATTTCCGTATTTGTGTATGTTCATCATCACCTTGTCCATGCCTACGCCCATGCGGTTGGCGGTGGCTTCGATGATCCGGCGGTTGGCCTGGTGAGGGACCAGCCATGCGACGTTATCGCTGTTCAGGCCGTTGCGCTCCATGATGTCGGCAGCGATATCGGCCATATTGGTTACGGCAAATTTGAAAACCTGCGCACCATCCTGATAAACGTAATGCAGCCTGTTTTCTACCGTTTCGTGGGTAGGCGGGTAGCGGCTTCCCCCGGCTTTCTGGTTGAGGTAAGGGTAACCTGCCCCATCAGACTTGATGATCGAATCCAGGATGCCATTTCCTTCGGTATCCGGTTCGAGCAGCACAGCGCCGGCGCCGTCGCCGAAAAGGATACAGGTCTTGCGGTCGGTGTAGTCAACAATCGCGGACATTTTATCCGCTCCTACGACAATCACCTTTTTATATTTTCCGGTCTCGATGAATTGCGAGCCGAGTGTCAATGCATAAATAAAACCCGAGCAGGCTGCCTGGATATCGAAGCTTCCGATGTTACGGATGCCCACCATATCGCAGATGAGGTTAGCTGTGCAGGGGAAAACAAAATCGGGAGTGGTAGTAGCGCAGATGAGCAGGTCGATTTCTCCGGGACTTGTATTGGTTTTGGCGAGCAATCCTTTTACAGCCTCCGCACCCATATGTGAACTTCCTAAACCTTCGCCTTTCAGAATACGCCTTTCTTTGATACCTGTGCGGCTAACGATCCATTCGTCGTTGGTCGCAACCATTGTTTCCAATTCTGCATTAGTCAACACATAATCAGGCACATAACCTTGTATTCCTGTTATAGAGGCTTTAATATGGGTCATGAT
>DATMSL010000884.1:0-3502 GCA_035565435.1 Dyadobacter sp.
TTTTGCGATCTGTTTAATACATTTGACCGGATATTTTGAAGGGTTTTAAACTCTGGCCGTTATCCTCCCGTTATAGTTGAAAATGTAACGGTATTCCATTAAATAGTCGATTACCTACTCAGTTTCTTGCTATGAAATTAGTGCCGATAGAGAAGCGCACCGGACTTACGCGCGAAGAATTCATCGAAAATTACTTAAAACCAAGTCGCCCGGTGGTATTTACTGACCTGGCAAAAGATTGGCCTGCCGTTCAGAAATGGACTTTCGATTGGCTGCGGGAAAATCACGGTAATCTGGATGTACCTTTAGTGGACAACCACATTCACGACGCCGACAAATATTTCCAAATCGCCAAGACCATGAAGTTCGGCGATTACCTGAGCCTTATCGAAAAAGGGCCTACCGACCTTCGTATTTTCCTTTTTGACATTTTCAAAAAGATCCCTGAACTGGCCGAAGATATCCGTTTTCCGACGATTATGGACGGCTTTTTGAAGTCTTACAAATATGTATTTTTCGGAGGTGAGGGTTCGATTACCAACCTGCATTATGATATGGACTGCTCTAATGTGTTCCTTACGCAGTTCCAGACACGGAAGCAGCTGATTTTGTTCTCTCCCGAGGAAAGCCGCCGCTTGTATCACCACCCTTTTACGGTGATGAGCAAGGTGGATCCGCTCAACCCGGATTACGAGAAATTCCCGGCATTGAAAGGCGCTACGGGCTACGAAACGATTCTTTATCACGGCGAAACAATTTTCATTCCTTCGCTATGGTGGCATTATATCCGCTATGTCGATGGTGGTTTCAGCCTCGCATTGCGTGCCAATAATTCTATTTTCACGGCAGTTCGCGGTGGTATGAACCTCGTCCGTCACCAGTTTGTGGATAAAAGCATGACTAAACTGCTCGGTCTCGATTGGCAGCATTGGAAAGAGAAGAAGGCGGTCGAGAACGCGCAGGAGATTCTGCAGAAGCAGGCATAAGAAAATCGGGCTAGGCGACTAGCGGTGGGCGGCAAGCCGTGGGCGACAAGCCGTGGGCGACAAGCCGTCTATAACTTGGGAACGCATTTCAAAGAAACTAATCTATCTTTGAAATGCGTTCCCTTTATATTGCTTCACAACTTGCTATGAACTTCGAACTCACTTCACAATACCAGCCAACGGGCGATCAGCCGGAGGCAATCAACCAACTAGTACAAGGAATTGAAAACGGTGAACCAGCCCAGACCCTGCTTGGGGTGACAGGTTCCGGAAAGACATTTACTGTGGCCAATGTGGTGGCGCAGGTTAACAAACCGACGTTGGTGTTGAGCCACAATAAAACACTGGCAGCGCAGCTTTACGGCGAGTTTAAACAGTTTTTTCCTACCAATGCCGTCGAGTATTTTATCAGCTACTACGACTATTACCAGCCGGAGGCATTTATTTCCAGCACCAATACCTACATTGAAAAGGACCTGATGATCAATCAGGAGATCGAGAAACTGCGTTTGCATACCGTTTCGTCGCTTATGAGCGGGCGCCGGGATGTGATCGTGGTGGCGTCGGTTTCGTGTATTTATGGCGCTGGTAACCCTTTGGAATACAAAAAGAGCATTGTAAGCGCTAAACTCGGCGATATTGTGAGCCGAAACCAGTTCCTGTTCAGGCTGGTGGAAATCCTTTACAGCCGTACAGAAGTAGAGTTCAATCGCGGTACTTTCCGCGTGAAGGGCGACACCGTCGATGTATTTCCGGGCTATGCGGATTTCGCCTACCGGTTTATCTTTTTCGGTGATGAAATCGAGGAAATCCAGCGTATCGAGCCGGAAACAGGGAAGAAACTATCTTCTGAAAAAGCAATAGCTATATTCCCGGCGAACCTGTTCGTGACGGGTCGCGACGTGCTGAACCAATCCATTAAAGAAATCCAGGACGACCTGCAAACGCAGATCAAGTATTTCATCGCCGAAGGCAGGCTTGCCGAAGCCGAACGCGTGAAGGAGCGGACCGAATTTGATATGGAAATGATGCGAGAGCTTGGCTACTGCTCTGGTATTGAGAACTATTCAAGATACTTTGACAGACGGATGCCCGGTCAGCGGCCATTCTGCCTGCTCGACTATTTCCCCGAAGATTTCCTGATGGTAGTCGACGAAAGCCACGTTACAATGCCGCAGATTCGCGCCATGTGGGGTGGCGACCGCTCGCGTAAGGAGGCGTTGGTAGAATATGGTTTCCGTTTGCCATCGGCATTGGACAACCGGCCATTAACCTTCCAGGAATTCGAAGACATGACGCCGCAAACCATTTTTGTGAGCGCTACTCCTGCGGATTATGAGTTGAGAAAATCGGAAGGTGTGGTGGTGGAGCAGATTATCCGCCCTACCGGCTTGCTGGACCCTGAAATTGAAGTAAGGCCAAGCCTGAACCAGATCGATGATCTGCTGGAAGAAATAACTGAACGCATTAAGTTAGGCGACCGCATTCTGGTAACGACGCTGACCAAGCGGATGGCCGAAGAGCTCAGCAAATACCTCGATCGCGTTGGCATTAAATGCCGCTATATTCACTCGGAGGTGAAGGCATTGGACCGCGTGGAGATATTACGCGAATTACGCCTAGGTATTTTCGATGTGCTGGTAGGAGTTAACCTTTTGCGCGAAGGTCTCGACTTGCCCGAAGTGTCTCTCGTAGCTATTATGGACGCCGATAAAGAGGGTTTTTTGCGCGATACCCGCTCGATGATCCAGACCATCGGCCGTGCGGCGCGTAACGACCGCGGAAAGGTGATTATGTATGCCGATACTATCACCGGTTCCATGCAACTCGCGATTGATGAAACGAACCGTCGCCGGAGCATTCAAACGGATTATAACCTTGCCAACGGAATTACCCCCAAAACCGTCCGCAAATCGAAAGAGGCCATTATGGAGCAGACTTCCGTGGCCGACTCCAAAGTTCGCAAAGTGTACGTCGAGCCGGAGGAAGTGCGCATTGCCGCCGATCCGGTTGTTCAATACATGGGTAAAACCGATCTGCAAAAACTCATGGCCGAAACCCAACGAAAAATGGAAGCGGCCGCAAAGGACCTCGACTTCCTGGAAGCTGCGAGGCTGCGGGATGAATTGATGCAGTTGAAGGCGCGGGTGCAGGAACAGGCGTGAGCCTCGCGGTAAGATTGTGAAATGCACATAATTGTTTAAATTTATTCAACACTTGTCAACTATCTCATGATCAAAACATTGATTACGCCGGAAAATACCCATGTTTCACTGGAGGTGCCTGCTTCTTTCGTGGGGAAACGGGTGGAGATAATTGCGTTCACGGTTGAAGAATCCATAGACGAAAGCGTTGAACAGAACCATATATTAACACACTATGCCAGCCAGAAATCCCTTGAAAAAGACTGGCTGACCGACGAAGAAGATGAAGCATGGCAAAATTTGTAAAAGGTGAAGTTGTAGTCATACCGTTCCCATTTTCAGACTTGTCTGGTTCCAAAAGGCGGCCAGCCC
>DATMSL010000885.1:0-3700 GCA_035565435.1 Dyadobacter sp.
GGTTCACCGGAGGCGGGGCGCTGCCACTCGCCACACAGACGGTGCCAAGATCGAGCGCAAAGCCATATCTGATCCGAATTTCTCCGAACTCATCAGCATCGAAGACGTGCACTAGATCCGGGCGTAAGATTCCCTGAACGGAAGAACAAAAGACAAGCTTCGGAAACCGGTCCGAAATTGGCGGCTAAATGTTTGCAAATTGTTTGCAAATAAAAAAAGCACTTACAAGTTTTATCTCGTAAGTGCTTCATTTTCAAGCTCCCGAAGCTGGGCTCGAACCAGCGACCCTCTGATTAACAGTCAGATGCTCTAACCGGCTGAGCTATTCGGGAATCATTATCCGGTTGTTGTACTCGAATTGTGGTGCAAATCTAGTAATTCAAGTTATACGGCGCAAGTGTCGGCTTTAAAAAATTATTACGCCTGAACTTTCGCGAGGATTAACTCCTTGACTTTCTTGGCATCTCCCTTCGTAAAATTATTGATAATTATTTCGGGGCGCATGCGCGGGATGACCCTAATCGTCGAAAAAAACATACCGCTATCGATCTCCACGCCCGAGATGTCGGAGTAAAACACGAAATTATCGTTGCTTCTGAAAAGTTTCCTGACTTTGAAGGTTACCCCCTTCTCTCCGAAAGTGATTTCGTCCGGAAAAAATGGGTTCATGAGCCCGCTGGCGCTGAATCGCTCGTTCATATTTGAATAGGTTATTAAATGAATGCTTACAAAGGTACGTATACGACTTTCTTAGTTTCAAAGAATTCTTCCCCGAAAAAGTCCGAAAGCGCGTAAACCTGCGGCTTTTCTTTGATCTCGGAGAGCTCTTCGGTAAGATCGCCACCTTTGAGATATAAAATTCCGTTCCTGCGGTCGTGGAAGGAATTGCGGCTGATGTTCTTTTTCACCCAGCCCACAAACGGCGCCATGCGCGTCACGGCGCGGCTCACTACGAATTCGTAACTATCGTCGAGCTTTTCTGCGCGTACCTGCTCGGCACGTACATTGTCGAGCTTCAATGCGTTGACAACTTCCTGCACGACGCGGATCTTCTTGCCAATGCTGTCGACGAGGTGAAACTGCGCTTCGGGGAACATAATGGCCAGCGGAACGCCCGGGAAGCCGCCGCCGGTGCCCACATCGAGAATGGCCGTGCCGGGACGGAACTCCTGTACTTTGGCAATGCCCAGCGAATGCAGCACGTGGCGTTCATATAATGTATCGATATCCTGCCGCGAAATTACGTTCACACGCGCATTCCAGTATTCGTACAATTCACCCATTTGCCCGAACTTATCGCGTTGGTCGGCGGTGAGGTTCGGGAAATATTTATCAATCAGTTCCATGATTTACGGGGTTTTCTGCTCGTCATGGTCAAAAACCCGAAAACGAGGTAATAAACAAAAAGTGCAAAGTCCATCAGTAAAAAGCTGAACCATTCCACGGTTTTGTCCAGCTTTACATTAATGGTAATAAGCAGGAACCATTGGATAGCCCATCTTACTCCAAAAACGATACCGAGATATTCCAGCAACAACATATCTTTCGTGATCAGTCCCCAGGCCAGCGTCAGCAATCCAAGCATCCAGGTAGCAATGTGCGCGGCTGAAAGCATTCCTAGCAATATCTTGTTCCGCGGTTTGTAAAACCGGCTTACCGAAATATGCCGGCGCTTCTGGCGGAACCAGTCCTTCCAGTTGGTTTTAGGAATGGAATAAACAAACGAGTCTTCTTCGATAGAAATCGTGGTATTCGAGCTGGTCGCTACTTCGTTCAGAAAGATATCATCATCCCCCCCGAATACATGTTTGTGCGTGTAAAACCCCTTATTGGCAAAAAATACAGAACGCTTATATAATATGTTACGGCCCACGCCCATGTAAGTCATTCCTGCCAGCGTAAAAGACAGGTATTGCACAGCCGCATAGAAGGTTTCACAGCGGATAAACCAGTTGAGCAATCCCTTTTGCTTGAAATAGGGGGAAAAACCTAAAACAATATCCTTGTTTTCGGTTACCCGGGAGGTCATGGCAGTTATCCAGTGGTTCGAAGCCGGACGACAATCCGCGTCTGTCATAAGCGCAACGGGGTATTTAGCCTGCTTCATACCCACAGTCAATGCATATTTCTTAGGCGTGACGTGATTGAACTGGTCGTTAATGCGGATATAGCGAATGTTCTTCCAGCCGTTGATATTTTCCCGGATATACTCCTCACTCCCGTCGTCGGACCGGTCGTCGAGCAAGATCACCTCGTATTCGGGATATTCCTGCGCGTCGAGCAGCGGAATTAGCTCCGTCAAATTCTCTCTTTCATTCCAGGCGCACACCAATACGGTTACTCCGGGCATGGCGTTGCCATAATTAGCGCCCTTTCCGTAAAATGCCAGCCGTGTAAAAAAGAAAAGATAATAGAATAACTGAACAGCTACGAACGCTCCTAGCGCATAGAGTAAAGAATCGGCCACAACAGAAGAGAGATGTAAAATTTTACCATATTCATGCAAATATACTGTCATTGACAGGAATGTTCGAGACGTTCCTCCTATTTTTGCACACCAGCAATTTAAAACCTTTTAATGAAGTTTACATTACAAGTTGAGGATCCCCATTCGAAAGCCAGGGCCGGATTGATCGAGACGGATCATGGGGTAATCCAGACGCCCATCTTCATGCCTGTGGGTACCGCCGGGACTGTAAAGGCGGTTCACCAACGTGAATTGAAGGAAGATGTCAAGGCACAAATCATATTAGGAAATACCTATCACCTATATCTCCGCCCCGGACTCGACATTCTCGAGAAAGCCGGCGGATTGCATGCGTTCAACGGCTGGGACAGGCCGATACTAACCGATAGCGGCGGTTACCAGGTATATTCGCTGGCTGGAACAGGTCGCAAAATAAACGAAGAGGGTGTGGTATTTAAGTCACACATTGACGGTGGGGTACACACCTTCACACCCGAAAACGTGATGGACATCCAGCGTACGATCGGCGCAGACATTATTATGGCATTTGACGAGTGTACCCCTTACCCCTGCGATTTCGGGTACGCACGCAAGTCGATGGAGATGACGCACCGCTGGCTCACGCGCTGCTGCAACCGGTTCGACAATACCGAACCGCGCTATGGCCACAGCCAGACATTATTCCCGATCGTCCAGGGAAGTGTCTATAAGGATTTGCGGAAACAATCCGCAGAATTTATTGCATCCGCGGGCCGCGAGGGCAATGCAATTGGCGGCCTTTCGGTTGGCGAGCCGGCTGAGATCATGTACGAGCTTACCGAGGTAGTTTGTGATATTCTGCCCAAGGATAAACCACGCTACCTTATGGGCGTAGGTACGCCCGCAAACATCCTCGAATGCATTTCGCTGGGTGTGGACATGTTCGATTGCGTCATGCCGACCCGGAACGCACGCAATGGCATGATTTTTACAACGGAAGGAATCATTAACATCCGCAACGAAAAGTGGAAGGATGACTTGTCTCCGATCGACGCAGGCCTTGGCGGGCACGTTAGCACATTTTACAGTAAGGCTTATCTAAGGCATCTTGTAAAATCCGGTGAAATGCTGGGAGCGCAGATCGCGAGCATCCATAACCTGACGTTCTATTTGTGGCTGGTTAACAGCGCGAGAGAGAAAATTATCGACGGAACTTTCGCTTCCTGGAAGCGGGAAATGGAAAAAAAATTGAAT
>DATMSL010000886.1:0-5638 GCA_035565435.1 Dyadobacter sp.
TGTTGAGCTGGATCATAAATTCATCATCGTCGGGAAACTGCCCGGTGGTTCCGATTTCCATATCCAGGGTGTCGCCATAGCAGGCAGGATATTTGATAGAGGTAGCGACGATGGTCAACTTAGAGGGGGATTCATCCAGCACCTTTACATTTAGGGGCGTTGGTGAGTCGTTGGAAAAACAGCTGTTACTGATTGACTTCAATGCATATTGTCCCGATTTAGTGACGTAAAAATTCCCATAACCAATATCATTGTAAATGTTGGAAATCCATGAGGTTCCATAAGCTGCGTTTAAAGAGTACGGGCCCCCTCCCTTGTAATTAAACGGGAATGAGTGAACGGCGGGGATAGGAACCTCTCTATTCGGTTCTGTCCATACTACCTCAGGTTTTCCCTGTATCGTAACATCCGTAAACAGGTTGGATTCCAGACGCGGATTTTCAGAGATAAGCTGAAAAGAAAATGACTTCTGCCGCCAAATACGAATGGGGGACTTTGACCAGATATCTGGAATCTTGAATTCCATTTCCGATCCCACACGCTGCGCTGGAACAATGACGGTGTCAAGAGGGGACCGAATTTTCATGGAGTAACGTGCATTTGCCGGAAGGTCGACATTTGCCGAGAAGGGCAGGCGGACCGTTGCCCCTTCGCAGTACGGCGCGGTGATGTCACGTTTCGGTAATATCAGGCCGGAAGGAACAGTCGCTACCACTTTGTTTTGTGACAAGGCCGCAGCGGCGCAACTGGACTGAATGGCTTTAATGGTATACTCCGTTGTTGTTGTCGGGTAGGTTTTGAGGTCATGATTTCTGATCTGCCCTACATCACTGACGCCCGTTATTTTGGTGCCATCGCTCAGGACAATAGTGTATGGATCCGGGCCAATATACCGGACGGTAATATCGAAGCCGTCGCCCGCAAGCACTTTATTGCTGGTTGAGGTAATTTCGGCAAAAGGTTTGGGATGAATCCACAGGTATGCGGCACCTGCTTCGCCCACGGTGCCGGGATTTTGTGTCATTACCGACACCGTAAACACCTTTCCGGTCACCAGCGAAATGTTCTCAGGAATAGTTGCCAGCAATTCCCCGTCTTTCAGTGTGGCCTGAGCATAATACTTTTGGGCATTCGCAGGCGACCCGGGGTCCACGGATTCTGTGAGCCTTATGGTGTAGCTTGTACCATCATTCAATTTACCGTTACCTGCCGAAAACCGAACCCTGATCTGTGAGCCTGGACATGCAGCCCGCGGCGTAATGAGGGTCGTCTGGATCGACACGGGGTTTACGTACACCCTCGCTACGCCGCTGACGGTCATGGCTCCGCATACATTCTCGGCATGAGCAATGGTGTAACTAACTGATTTTTCGGGATACAGGTGACGAATTTGCTGGAACGCCGCATCACGGTCGGCGTTGAAACTTACCTTGCTGCTGTCAACGAGTGTTACGATGCCGGACGAAGTACTGTTTGTGTTTAGGTAGAATGAAAATTCCTTGTATTGATTGACCGTATCGCTAAGCGCCGGAGAAATTGTTACCTGGCCTTTCTTGTGAAAATAGGTTGCGTAACTACGGTTGCTAGCGGTAGCCGGAGAGGAGGCATTGATCTGAATTTCGAACCTCTCCGTGGTGTTGAGCAGATTTCCGGGGAGTGTTACTTCAAATTTGCCGTTCCTTAGTATCGCGGGAAGCTCTGTCACATCATTGGTATATGGTTTTTGGATTCGTGCTTTGAATACATTGTCCTTACCGAAAGTTCCGCTTAAAGTCGCGTTGATTTTGAGAACGGGATCGGCGCAAAGGTCACCCTCGGCCGAGATTTGGATGGTGTTGGATTGAGCGAGGGTGCCGCGGATAAATAGAAAAAAGAGAAACAGTGCAACGTAAAATCGATTCATTAGAGGTAGTTTGCTATTGGAATTGCAAGTAAAGATTCAAATCTACAACTAATTTTATACGGCATATATGGTTTTTGACTTTCGGTTACAAGTTTTTCAAACCGTCGCCCGCCGCCTGAGCTTCACCAAAGCCGCCGCCGAGCTTTTTATTACTCAGCCAGCGGTGACCAAGCATATTCATGAGTTGGAAAACCAGTTGAAAACCAAATTGTTTGAACGGAACGGGTCGAAGATCAGTCTCACAACAGCCGGGGAAATACTGCTGCATCATGCCGAGCAGATTTTCGATATTTACAGAAACCTGGAATTTGAAATCAACAGCCTTTCACAGCGCAATAGCGGTAAGCTGCGGCTGGGAGCGAGCACGACGGCCGCCCAGTATATTCTGCCGCCTATTCTGGCTGCATTCCACCGCAAGTTCCATAACATCGAGATCACGCTTACCACCAAAAACACCGAGGAGATCGAGCATGCATTGCAGCATAAGGAGATCGACCTGGGGGTGATCGAGGGTTTTTCCAAGAATGCGGCTATCAAGTATACCGAGTTCCTGAACGACGAGATCGTCCTTGTGGCGAACAGCAAAAATCCGCTGGCGGCTACGGGTGTAGTGAATGCTGAACAACTACGCAACATCCCGCTTCTGCTGCGCGAGCCGGGTTCGGGTACGCTGGAAGTGATTGCTCATGCACTGAAGTCGATCGGACTTGGGCTGGGCGATTTGAATGTGGAAATGCAGCTGAGCAGTAGTGAAAGTATGAAATTGTACATCCTGCATTCCGACAGTATGGCGTTCATTTCGGTGCATGCGGTATTGAAAGAACTGCAGAGCAAAGAATGCCGCATTGTCGATGTGGAAGGGCTGTCGATTGACCGTCACTTTCATTTCACCACGCTGCATGGCCAGCAGGAGGCCTTACCCGAGCTTTTCATGCGCTTTGCGCTTTACCAGAGAAAATAGAAGGCTATATTGCGGGTTTTTAGAGTAGTTATGACCTGCATCCTATTTTAAGAATCTGTGTACTGTACCAATCAACTCTTGATGAAAGGGTTGGAATTATTTTTGTTAAACTATTTATGTTAAAAATCACATTAAGCGTCTCGGCGTTCCTGCTTATGCTATGGTCGACGACGGGCACCCTTCAAAAAGAGGAAAGATACCAACCCCGGAATCTGACCAAAGCCGACTCCCTTCCTAACGCTGCCGTATGGCCGGCAGAACTGAATGTAACGCATTTCGCAGGTCACGATCTTACGCCAAGTCCCGCCTGTTTGGCCGTGGCGCCTACCGGTGAGGTATTTGTGGGTGTCGATATGATTGGCTCCCTGGGCAAAACTCCCGGAAAAGGCAGTATTGTGCGCCTTG
The DNA here is from genome assembly GCA_035565435.1 of Dyadobacter sp. Classification (GTDB taxonomy): domain Bacteria; phylum Bacteroidota; class Bacteroidia; order Cytophagales; family Spirosomataceae; genus Dyadobacter. The sequence continues at coordinate 3,270 of DATMSL010000886.1, forward strand.
TCGATACGAATAATGACGGCAAAGTAGACCAGCATACCACGTTTGCCATGCTGGATAACCCTCGTGGGATCATTGCGCAGGGTGACCAAGTGTTTGTTTTGCATACTACTTTTTCAAAAGAAACCGGAAAGGCCTCCGGAATGGACCTGGTAGTGCTGGAAGACAAAAACCACGACGGTGTAGCCGACGGACCGGCTAAGCCGCTTATCGAAAATGTATGTTCTCCTAAATTCCTCCAAAGCCGTGGTACCGACCACGCTACTAATGGTATCCGCATGGGTATCGACGGATGGATCTACATTGCCGTGGGTGACTTCGGTTTCCACGACGCGCTCGACCGCTCGGGCAAGAAAATGACCCAATTGGGCGGAGGTATCGTTCGCGTGCGCCCCGATGGTACCGAAATGGAGGTGTATACCCACGGATTGCGTAACATTTACGACGTGGCGATTGACCCTTATATGAACATCTTTACCCGCGACAACACCAATGACGGCGGCGGCTGGAACATCCGTTTCAGCAATCAGATCCAGTCTGGGGAGTATGGTTACCCAGTGTTGTTCAAGAATTTTACCGAAGAGATCATTCCTGCATTGATCGACCTCGGAGGAGGTTCGGGTACTGGTTCGCTCTTTTTGGACGACCCGACCTGGCCAGCCAAATATAACCGCGTGCCAATGATGGCTGACTGGGGCCGCAGCCAGGTGTACGTGCACCGCGTGACGCCGGATGGCCCTACCTTCCAGCAGAAAGAGGAAGAATTTATCAAACTTTCACAGGTTACCGACCTGGACATCGATGCTTCGGGACGTGTGTACCTGGCGGCTTGGGACGGCGCCGGATATTCGGGTAACCCAGGTAAAGGCTTTATTTCCCGTGCGGTACCGCAGGGTTGGCAGTACAAGGCATTCAAAGACATCAGCAAGTCGTCGGCGAAGCAGCTGGCGGCATTGCTGCGGTCGGAAAGCGCTGTGCAGCGTCTTGCGGCGCAGCAGGAATTGCTGAAACGCCCCGCAAAAGATGCTGCAAAAGCGGCATGGGCTGTTGCCGGGGACAAGAAGGCTCCTTTGTACGTACGCGTGGCGGGTATGTACACCTACGCGCAGGCAGCGGGAGCAGAAAGTATTGATAACCTTGCGAAACTTGCTTCCGAAAGCGATATGCGGGAATACGCATTGCGTGCTCTGGCCGATCGTAAGCCTTATATCACCAAAGTGCCGGTAGAACCGTTCCTGAAAGCCCTCGAAAACGGTAATGCGCGTGAGAAATTGGCTGCGGCAATCGGGTTAGGCCGTTTGGGCAGACCGGAAGGCGCAGAAGCATTGCTGAAAGTGAAAGTGCCGGGTTCATTTGTAGCACCTGCCAAAGGCACCGAAGGCCCCCACGCAACGCCGAACTCGGCTATCGTAACCCCGCACATTGCGGTGCGCTCGCTTGTGGCGCTGAATGCGGTAGACGCTTGTGTAAAAGCAATCGGTACCGAAAACTCCACGATCGCATTGTGGGCGTTGCGCTACATGCATGATCCCAAGGCTGTCGATGGATTGATTGCCGCTTATGGTAAAACCAGCGATAAAGCGTTGAGAGAACAGATCCTGACGACATTGGGAAGAATCTATAAAAAAGAAGCTGATTACGACGGTTCATGGTGGTGGAGTACACGCCCCGACACTCATGGCCCGTATTACAAGGCCGTTGAATGGGAGTCGTCTGCGAAGGTCAAAGACTTTTTGATGAAAGAGTTTAACGCTGCGAGCGACAAGCAATTCTTCGCCGATCTGAATGCGCGGAACCGCATGGGTATTACCGAGTTCGGTGGGGAAGAAGTAGTCGCGGCAAAAGAGGAAGTGAAAGTCGATCTGGAAAAGATTCGTAATAAAAAAGGACAAGTAGGAGAGTCATCGATTGAGGATGTGATGCTGGCCATCGCGAAAATCCAGGGTGATCCGGGCACAGGACGGAAGCTGTTCACCAAACAGGGATGCGTAGCGTGCCACAGCCTGAGCCGCAGTGAGGTGATGAAGGGACCATTCATGGGGCAGATCGGCTCGATCATGAACCGCGAACAGATCGCAGAGTCGATTTTGAAGCCAAATGCGTCGATTTCCCAGGGCTTTGCTTCGGTGATGATCACTACCAAAGGCGATAAAACCTACATGGGTTTTGTTTCGGAAGAATCAGCGGAAAAGCTCGTGATCCGCGATATCACCGGTCAGGTGAATACTATTAAAGTTGCCAACATTACATCGCGCAAGGAACTGGAAACTTCGATGATGCCTCCGGGGCTGGCCAATGAGCTGTCCTATGAGGAATTTGCTTCATTGATTACCTTCCTGTCACAGCAGAAGAAATAGGTTGCAAGCATTAAC
>DATMSL010000887.1:0-4677 GCA_035565435.1 Dyadobacter sp.
ATCGGCTCGCCCATACAAGGTTCTGATGCTGACTCCCGCCAAACCTATACGCTCGATACATGCAGTTTCGAGGGCCGAAACCATACCGTCTTCAGCCCCTTCTACAAGGTACTGCCCCTGTTGACGCCCGACGGCGATATCTGGGCTTTTGGCCCTCAGCAAGGCGGGTTGAGCTCCATTTACGATAATGAAATTGTCTTTTCGAAACCAGGAAGGGCAAAGTACCTGGAATTTGAATATGACAAAGAAAAAAAGATACTGAGCAGCAATGCGCATGGCATCAAACTGTACCCGATTCCATTCTCGGCCGCCGAAAACGTGGCCTGGAAGGGCATGTCGTTCAGTACCAACGTCGGAGCCATTAGTAGCTTGAACGAAAGCCTGAGGTCGCTCAGCGACCAGTTGAGCCGGCTCAACGCGTGGTCATTCAGCAGCGCCAATTGGGACAAAAGCTGGAACGGCGCGGAGGCTTACAGGCAGCGGAATATCAGGAAACAATATGTCGGGCTTATTGATGAGATCAGGGACGTTTTCTGAGCACTCAAAGCGGCTTTTCCGCTACATTATAATGCTCTGCAGCTCTTCTCAGTTGTTCGAGGATTTGTTTTTTGAGGATTCTCGGCCCCAATACTGTGATTTTCGCGCCAAAGCCCAGTAACTCGCGTTCGAGTTCGAAGTTGAGTACCACCCGGATGCTGAAAATTTTGCCCTCCGCGTCGCTGGCGATCAGCTTTTGCGAAGCGTGAATCGGCTTGGTGATCACGTAGGGAGCGTGGGCGTGTTCAACGCGAAATACGACTTCGGTGTTTCGCTGGCCGGCCGTTTTGGTAACCCCGATCACATCATTGTAATAAGTAGCGAGATCCAGGCGGGTGTTCTCCTGATAGGATTCCGACGGCTCTTCGCACAGCGATTGAATGCGGTCGAGCGCCAATGTGAGCAGGGGAGAGCGTCTCTGATGGGATTGACCCAGTACAAACCATCGGTTCCTGTATTCTTTAAGTAAATAGGGGCTGAAACAAAAAGTATTCGCCTGCCTGGCCTTGAAAGACTGATAGGTCATGCATAAGGTCGTTTGAGAGATGATTGCACGCCTGATCACCTCAATGTGTTCCAACCCTTTCAGATGGTCGTTCTTTTCAAAATCGACCACGGGCATGCTATGCGTGCGGCGAGCGTGAATCTTATCTTCGAGGCGGCTCACCATTTCGTTCAGATCCGCAAAGTGACTGAATCCTTTGAATTGCTGTAATAGTCCCGATACCTCGCCGAGCACCTTCATATCTTGCTGGCTGAACGGGATGTTGGTAATACTGTAATGTTTGTCTTCGTAGGTGTAGTATTTCCTGTCGACCACGATAATGGGCGCCTCATAGCCCAGTTTATCGCTCCGCATCATTTCAATGTCGGCCTGCACGGAACGCCTGCTGACACCTTTTCTAATTCCCTCATATTCATACAGGGCCTCCGAACAAGCTTCGATCAGATCATCCAGCGTCCATTTGCGGAACCGGTTCTGTAAGCATTGATCAATAGTCCGGTAACGGATCAGCGCATTGCGATTGACAGGCATTTTGAAATTTTTTTGAAAAAATATCAAAATAAAATCGACTGCGCAAAAAGACTGCGCAGTAGGCCTGTTGCTTTGTAACTATCAAACAGAAACACAGTCATGGAAAAAGAAAAGATCAGTAACGGTGAAATAGGGGCGCTCGGAATCGAAGACCTGGAACTGCTGGTGGCATTCAGCCGCGTAGCCAACGGCCTTCTGAAACACGGAGTGATGGACAAGGCAAGCATCCTGACCAACCTCGAAGCCTTGATCGCCGATCCGGTGCCCTATGCATTGAAGCGCAACGGGAAGTTCAAAAACATAGCCGACCGCGTAATTGAATTGCGTAAAGACGGCAGGTTCGTAAAGCAGGTACGCAGCATACATCGATTGAAAGAAGACATTGCCCATTTTCCCGTATTCGGTTTGGAACATATCGAGGTGGGCGCCCTGGCACAGATGAAAACGGCGGTTCAACTACCCATCGCCGTTGCCGGCGCCCTCATGCCCGACGCCCACCAGGGCTATGGACTGCCCATCGGCGGGGTGTTGGCGACCACCGCCGATACAATCATACCTTATGCAGTCGGTGTCGATATCGCCTGCCGGATGTGCCTGAGTATTTTTGATATGCCCGCAGAGGTTATTGATTCGGAAAAGGGAAAACTTGAAAAAATGCTGGGCGAGCATACGCATTTCGGAATGGGTTCCACTTCCGCGAGGCACCTCGATACGAGCTTGTTCGACCGGGAAGAATGGAATGCGACCCAAGCGATCCGCTCGTTGAAAACCAAGGCATACAATCAGTTGGGGACGTCCGGGACCGGCAACCATTTTGTCGAATGGGGCGAGCTTTCGGTGGAAGACAATGTGCTGGATGGCATTCCCGGCGGTACCTACCTGGCATTGTTGTCGCACTCGGGGTCGCGGGGATTCGGAGGAAATATCGCAGACATCTATTCCAAAATCGCGATGGAAAAGACCCGGCTACCGAATGAGGCGAAACACCTTGCCTGGCTTGACCTGAACGCCGAAGAAGGACAGGAATATTGGATTGCCATGAACCTTGCGGGAGATTATGCATCGGCCAATCATCACGAAATCCATAACAAAATTGCCCAGGCACTGAACGTCGTGCCTGCAATGCGGATCGAAAACCACCACAATTTCGCCTGGAAGGAACGGCTTGCGGATGGTACCGAGGTGATGGTGCACCGCAAAGGCGCAACACCGGCGGGAGAGGGCGTGCTGGGGATTATCCCGGGTTCCATGAGCACGCCCGGCTTTGTGGTCAGAGGAAAAGGCGAAGCATCGTCCATTCAGTCGGCGTCGCATGGCGCAGGAAGGGTCATGAGCAGAAGCGCTGCATTCAAGACGATCCGCAGGGAAGACGTCGACAGGAATCTGGAGGCCAACCGCGTGACAGTGATTGGTTCGGGATTGGACGAGGCACCCATGGTCTACAAAGACATTCATACGGTTATGGCTGCTCAAACCGCACTGGTGGATGTGTTGGCGCGGTTCCAGCCACGGATAGTGCGCATGGCCGATCCGAAGGAAAAAGCAGAGGATTAGAAATAAAAAAGGAAAGGAGGTTTATCATGAAATTCAATACATCGGTTGCAAAAACCAACGAGATCAGAAACTACGAAGGTGCGCGGGCTTACAAGCTTGATCCTGCCATGGAACTTTACACCGCTGCCGTGACCTGGTCGCTGAACGACTCGTTCTATGAAAAAAACGACCAACGGCTTATCCGCATCCGGTCGCTCGTGGGACAAACCGAGCCGGTGTTTGTAGCGAAACTGGCGATTTACACCCGGCATTTTATGTATATGCGCTCTGCACCTCTGGTATTGCTCACGGAGCTGGCGCGCGTGCACAAGGGGGATGATCTGGTGGCAAAAACGGTCGAAAAGGTAATAGCGCGTGCCGATGAAATCACGGAGTTATTGGCCTGTTACCAGCTTTTGAATCAAAGAAAAGGTATGAAAAAGCTGAACGGGTTTTCGAAACAACTCCAAAAAGGCCTTGCGTCTGCCTTCAACAATTTTGATGCGTACCAGTTCGGTAAATACAACCGTGACAATAGTGTCGTGAAACTGCGCGATGCATTGTTCCTGGTTCACCCGAAAGCGAAAAATGCCGACCAGCAAATTATTTTTGACAAGATTGCGTCAAACCAATTGGATACGCCCTATACCTGGGAAACGGAGTTGTCGGGATTAGGACAGGTAATGTTTGCGAGCAAAACGGAACGCATGGCTGCCTTCCGGGCGAAATGGGAAGAGCTGATTGATAGCGGAAGACTGGGCTATATGGCGTTGTTGCGAAATCTTCGTAACCTGTTGGAAGCGAATGTCTCGCAGGTGCATATCGGAAAGGTTTGTGAAGTATTGTCGTCCCAGAAGGAAGTAGCCAAAGCGAAACAGTTTCCGTTTCGGTACCTGTCGGCGTACCGCGAGCTTTTGAAAATGCCGGAAGGTAAGGTTTCAAATAAACTCATGCAGCTCTTCGGAAGTGAACCTGACAATCGCGAAAGGCTTATCCATGCCTTGGAAATGGCCATTCTCCAAAGTGCTGATGCGATTAGCGGCTTCGGGAAGGACACGCGCGTGCTCTTTGCCTGCGATGTTTCGGGATCCATGCAAACCCCTGTTTCGGCGAAATCGACCGTAATGCTGTACGATGTAGGTCTTGTATTGGCGATGCTCTTGCAGAATCGTTGCAGTAATGTTGAGGTTGGGATGTTTGGGGATACCTGGAAGCGAATTCGTGTGAGCCGGAATAATATCCTGGCCAATGTGCAGGAGTTCTATAATCGGCAGGGAGAGGTGGGATATGCTACAAACGGATATCTGGTGATCAAAGATTTGCTGCAACGCAAAGTGGTGATGGATAAGGTAATGCTTTTTACCGATGGCCAGCTTTGGAATAATGCCGGAACCGAAAATATCCGGACATTGTGGGTACGCTATAAACGCGAGCTTGCTCCCAACGCGCGACTTTACCTGTTCGATTTGCGGGGTTACAAACAAGCGCCGCTACAAATAATGATGAATGACGTCTATCTGATAGCAGGTTGGAGCGACAAAATCTTTGGTGTACTCGATGCTTTGGAAAAC
>DATMSL010000888.1:0-4346 GCA_035565435.1 Dyadobacter sp.
ACAATTATGAGCTGATCGTGCAGGTGACGGGGCCCGTTGATCCCGAAACCGGCTATGTGATCGACATGAAAGTGTTGAGCGCCATATTGAAGGAATCTGTTATCGACCGGTTTGACCACCGGAACCTGAATCTCGATGTCGAAGAATTCAAAACCCTCAATCCGACCGCCGAGAACATTGCGGTGGTTATTTATTCAATCATAAGACCTAAAATTCACTCAGGTCTTGACCTGAAAATCAGATTATATGAAACAGAACGGAATTTTGTCGAGTATCCAGTCCAGTGAAGTTTTGGACGTCGAAGAGGTTGGTGACGATCATTTGTTTTCAGGAATAGAAACTCCCCTCCGCAAGGACGCGTTCGCGATGGAGGATGAGCTTAAAATGGAGTTGATCGAGAAGCATTTCCGCCATATTATGGAGATCATGGGTCTCGATCTGACGGACGACAGCCTGAAAGGCACGCCGAAAAGGGTTGCGAAAATGTACATCAAGGAGGTTTTTAGCGGTCTTGATCCGAAGAACAAACCGGCGATTGCGCTCTTTGATAATAAATATAAGTACAACCAAATGCTGGTTGAAAAGGATATTTCGGTGTTCTCGAACTGCGAGCACCATTTCGTACCGATCTACGGCAAGGCGCACGTTGCTTACATTTCGAGCGGAAAAGTGATAGGTTTGTCGAAACTGAACCGTATCGTGGAATATTACTCGAAACGTCCGCAGGTACAAGAGCGGCTTACCGTACAGATCGCCAATGAACTGAAAGAGGCATTACAAACCGAGGACGTAGCCGTGGTAATCGACGCGCAGCATATGTGCGTACAGTCACGCGGGATACGCGACTCGGGCAGCTCGACGGTTACTGCCTATTACGGCGGTAAGTTCGAGGAAGAGACGACTAAGAAGGAGTTTTTGGCCTACCTCGGCATGTAATTCCCGAACAATGCCTGACTACGTCTGACTATAAATGACAACACCTGACAAATAGCTTGTCAGGTGTTGTCATTTATAGTCAAGTGTTGTCGCTCGTTGTTGCGGATTCGATTACACCGTCGGTCCCACGCGTTCGAGGAGCGCCTTGGTAGCCTTGATACCGTCATATTCCGAAAGCTTGCTTCCTTCATATTCGATACCCGCAATGCCTTTGAAACCGCTTGCTTTTACTACCTTCAAAATTTTAGCGTAGTCTGTCTCAATACAGTTTCCTTTTTCATCGAAATCGTACGTTTTCGCGCTCACACCTTTTGCGAAAGGCATCAGCTCCTGCGTTCCCAGATAACGGTCGTAAGATTCTTCACAGCCATTAGCCGAACGTTTGATACAGAAATTGCCGAAATCAGGCAGGGTACCTACGTTCTTCATATTCACCTGCTTCATCACGCCGGACAGCCATTTGCCGTTTGAAGAAGAACCGCCGTGGTTTTCAACGATCACGTTAATGCCGGTTTTCGCGGCGAATTCGCCCAGTTTACCCAGACCGTCTACTGCCGCTTTCGCGATTTCTTCGTCGGAACCTTTACCGTGCGCATTCACACGGATGGTTTTGCAGCCGAGGTATTTCGCAGCTTCAACCCATTTATAGTGGTTTTCAACTGCTTTGTTACGTACCGCAGCGTCGAGCTCGCCCAGGCCGCCTTCGCCGTCGATCATGATCAGGTGGTTGCTCACGCCGTTGTCTTTCGCTCTTTTGAGCAGTTCGGCGAGGTACGTTTTATCTTCTGCTTTGTCTTTGAAGAACTGGTTTACATATTCCACGATCGAGATACCGAACTCTTTTTTAGCGAGTTCCGGGAAATCGAGGTTGGTGAGTTTTTTCGCGAAAAGAGCCTTGTGCAACGACCATTCAGCCAGTGAAATGTCAAACCAAAGCTTTTTAGCAGCCGGTTCGGCGAACAAATCAGTGAATGCAGAGGCAGCAAGCGCAGTGGCTCCGGCCTTTTTAAGGAAATCGCGACGAGAAAAGTCCATGATTGGTTAGAATTTAGATTTGATTATTATTCCTGAATATTGATTCTGGCTTCGCGGTACAGCTTCTCATTTTTGGTGAGTTTGGCTGCGTCCCATTCGATGTCCTGCACGAACGCGTGCCGGCGGACGGGACAATTGTCGATCCTGCAAAAGTAGCAACATTGGTATACGCATGGATCGGCGTGCACAAAAATTTCCGTTTCGCCCGGCTGCTGCGCTTTCAGAATGTTCTCGAAATCGTGGATCGTTTCGTGTACTTTTTGGAGTTCCCAGTAATAGGGTAATGTCAAATGGCAGTCGATATGCAGATCGGAGCCATATTGCTGAGCGCGCAGGTTATGGACGTCGATCCACTCGTCCTTTTTGTTTTCATTTAAGGTATGGATCACCTTATCGAGCAGCAGTTCGTCGCTGGCGTCCATTAAGCCGGCCACGGATTTACTGACCAATTGTGAGCCGCTGTAAGCCAGAAATAGTCCGAAAAATAGCGAAGCTACACTGTCGATCCACACATAACCCGTCAGCATAATCAATCCAACACTCAAAATAAGCACCACACTGCTGATGCTGTCGGACATCAAATGTTTTCCATCGGCGACCAATGCGAGGGAATTTGCCCGGCGACCTTCCGTGAGCAGCTTGTAACCGATAGCGGTGTTTACAAAAATTGTGAAAACGATAAAAAGCGAGCCTTGTGCCAGGTTTTCGATTGGTGCCGGATCCATGAGCCTTTTCACGGCTTCCACGACGATGAATATCGAGGCGATAATGATCAATGCGCCTTCAAAACCGGCCGAGAAAAACTCGACTTTGCCGTGTCCGTACGGGTGGTTGCGATCTTTGGGCTGAGAGGAAAGGTAAACGCTGTAAAACGCAAAACCGCTGGCGATTACGTTAATAATCGACTCCAGCGCGTCGCTCAGAATAGCATTGGAAGAGGTAAGATAGAATGCAAAAAACTTCAATGCTGTCAGCAAAATGCTGGCTACAAAAGACAGCATGATGAGACGTTGTTTAAGCTTATTTTGGTTTATTTGCATTTGAGATTTGTCAATGAAAGGCCAAAAATACTAAGAAAATGCGGGTTATATCCACTGAAAATAACTGGAAAACACTATCGTCCGAAACCGTTTATGAGAATGCCTGGCTGGAACTCAGTCACCGTGATGTGATTAACCCCTCAGGCAACAAAGGCATTTACGGTTTGGTTAAATTCAAAAATCAGGCGATAGGCGTGATCCCGGTGGACAGCGACAACAACATTTACCTCGTGGGCCAGTACCGCTACGCGATCGACGAATATTCCTGGGAAATCCCGGAAGGCGGCGGCGCGCTCGGTGCCGATCCACTCGACGCCGCCAAGCGCGAGCTGAAAGAAGAAACTGGCCTTCTGGCGGGCAAATGGACCAAACTCTCCCGCATTCACACCTCCAATTCGGCAACTAACGAAGAAGGGTTCCTCTTCATTGCCGAAGAACTCACGCAAGATGAAGCCGAGCCGGAAGATACCGAGGATTTGCAGGTGTGGAAATTACCTTTGAAAGAAGCCGTAGAAATGGTTATGCGCTCCGAAATCACCGATTCGCTTTCGGTTGCTGCCATTTTGATGACTGCCAGACTGAAAGGTATTTAATATGCTGCAAGCGCTATTGTACGGGATGCTGACGGGCGTCGCATTGTGTCTTACCTTCGGGACCGTATTCTTTTCTTTAGTCCAAAACAGCGTCGATAATGGCTATCGCACGGGGATCAAGATCGCTTTCGGCGTGTTTGTCTGCGACATTATCTTCGTATTCTTCGCCATTTTCGGGACGGCATTGCTGCCTGATATTCCTAATTTTCAGCAGTGGATGGCCGGAGCCGGCGTAGTCTTTCTGGTTGCGTTGGGTTTGAGCAATATCATTAAGGGCCAGCCTCAGATTGCGGAGCCGCAAACACGTTTTGGAAACTTTCTCTATTACTTTACAACTGGCTTCCTGTTAAATGGGCTGAATCCTGTGAATTTCATCAGCTGGGTAACCATTGCGTCTTACATCCGCACGAACCTGCACTACGACCTGAACCAGGTAATCCTGTTTTTCACCGCCAGCGTGATCGCGGTATTTTTGGTAGAAAGCGCCATCGCCGTTTTCGCACACAGGCTCAAAAAGCTATTCACGCCGAAAGTGGTTACCGTATTTAACAAAGTGACAGGCGTGGTTTTTATTCTCATCGCCTGTCAGATTGCTTATACCAATTTTTTGAAGTAGGGGCTACGGGGCTATATACCCCTCTGTTTTAAGGAAATTCTTCCAGTCACCGATCAGGTCTTTCTTGAAAACGCGGGGAAATTTGTTCTGCCCGCCGAGTTTGCCTTTGGATTCCATCCAGTGATA
>DATMSL010000889.1:0-3679 GCA_035565435.1 Dyadobacter sp.
ATTTATCCTTTCAGTTATCGCATTTTCGTAAGGATCTTTCTTTTCAATAATGCTGATCATGAAATTCGCCTCTCGAAACCATTTGATGTAGTGAGTTTACGCAGAATAGCTATACGAGCAGAAGATTGGAATCCTAATTAACATAATTAGTAGTTATAAAAATTCTGACACTGGACTGACAGCGGGACCGGTGCGGTTGAGCCTGATACGGATTGTAACTGTAAGTGATTTTCGTTTATTTGGAGGCCTAAAGTTTTTATCTTGGGATATGTTTCACAAAGCGTTTCATTTGAGCCATGAGAAGATTTTTACCCCCAATTTCCTATTTCCGCTGTATAGTTTTCATCGTCGGCTTCCTCTTTTTCTACGCTGTGAACTTGGACGTGCAGCGGCGGCCCGCTTTAAGTAAGCTTAGCGCGCCTGATGGAAATGAAAATGAACTGATTCAAAGCAGGGCTGAGCCATTCGTAGATTTGGCACTGCAGAAGGCTGAACAAATGGAGTATAGCATTTCATTTGATCCAAATAAGGAAATGTTGCAAAGCCCTAACCGTGCACATAATTTGCGAGCCTATTATAAGCCGGGTCGATTAATTGTCAATAATCGCGTTAACAGTTCTTTACCTCAGTTGGCATTTGAACTTATAAATGAAGGAATCTACGCGGATCGCAAGTTGCTATTTGTCCCGAACCGCAAAGCCACCAACAAGCTGAGTGAGAATCGACTAACAATAAACCATAATGGTTTTAAAGAGGAGTATGTAAACAACGCTGATGGAATACGCCAAAATTTCATCATTGAAGACGCCCCTGCTGAAACATCTCAGTTAACCGTTCGCCTGGAAGCAAAAGGGCTTTTGATTGAAAACCATACGAGGGAAGCAATATACTTCCGCTCGAATGGACAAACGACGAACCGAATAATCTACGACGGCCTCAAATGCTGGGACGCAAACCGTAAACCACTTGCTGCTTATCTGGCGGTAAAGGATTCGAAAATTGAAATCAATGTTGACGTTAGAGACGCTAGCTATCCGGTGACCATTGATCCTATATTGACGAATGGGTCATACTTTAAGGAAGATAAGCGCATCGAAATCAATCAATACGGTGCTATATTAGGCTTTTCCGTATCGAGCGCCGGGGATGTAAATGGCGATGGCTACAGTGATGTGCTCGTGGGTGCACCAATGTATGACTGGAACGGTCAGGACGCAGGCGCTGCATTTGTGTTTCCCGGCACAGCTCACGGCCTGAGCCTTGCAGGCATCCGCCTTGCCGTGAACCAGGCGGGCGCTAAGGCCGGATATTCAGTAAATACGGCAGGCGATGTGAATGGAGATGGATATAGTGACGTCGTTGTAGGCGCACCATTTTACGACAATGGACAAACCGACGAGGGCGCCGCGTTTGTATATTATGGCTCGCCGAGTGGTATCCAAACAAAGGCAAGTGTCATTCTTGAAGGGAATCAGGCGAGCGCTGGGTTCGGTATCTCCGTATCGATGGCAGGTAGCATTAACGGAGACCAATACAGCGACGTCGTTGTTGGTGCTCATTTGTTTGACAGCGGCGAAAAAGATGAGGGAGCTGCTTTTGTATACTATGGGTCGGCGTCTGGATTAAGCGCTTCTAACAGTATCAGGTTGGAGGGTAATCAAGCGAATGCCCGGATGGGTTTTTCGGTTGCCGGGGCAGGCGATCTTGAAGAGGACGGTTTCGGGGATTTGATTGTGGGGGCTTATTTATTCGACGATGGCGAGCTGGACGAAGGCGTGGCTTTTTTATACCGGGGCAGTGCTGTGGGCTTGAACACAAGCGCTGTGAAAATACAAAATAACCAGGCCGGTGCTCATATGGGCTATTCGGTTGCATGTGCTGGCGATTTAAACGGTAACGGGAGAAGCGGGATTGTTATTGGCGCGCCAGAATTCGACAAAGGTGAAATCGACGAGGGGGTGGTTTTTTGGTATGATAAAGGGTTTACTACTCCTTTCGCAACTATTGAGATAAATCAGGCTGGTGCCGGATTCGGAACGGCCGTTGCATGTGCCGGAGACATAAACGGGGACAATTTCAGTGATCTGATCGTCGGCGCGGCCAGGTACTCCAACGGACAACAGAATGAAGGTGCGGCATTTTTGTATACAGGCCATTTCGGACTTTCATTTTCTTACCCTCCTTTGAATATGCAACCGGCTGCCATTATGGAAGCAAATCAAGCAGGTGGGCTTTTGGGTACATCCGTGGCCAGCGCTGGCGACGTCAATGGCGACGGGTATAGCGATATCGTAATAGGGGCACCTGAATACGGAAATGGTCAGCTCAAAGAAGGCCATGTTTTAATTTATCATGGAAAAGACGTTGGTATGTCCGCGAGCACGCTTTTGGGGACAGGGTCTAGCGGAGCCCTTGCCGGATTTTCAGTGGCCGGGCCTGGTGATATTGATGGCAATACCTATGAGGAAATTGCCGTTGGTTATCCAAATTATGATCGGGGATATGGGCAGGAGGGAATGGTCAGAATGTATTATTCATATGATCAAGGGATTGAACCCAATTTGTCGACAGCATTAACGCTGCCTGCGTCGACTACGCCAAGAAACTGGCACTTGGGGCGGTCATTGTCGCCTGTTGGAAGTCCCACTGACTGGGATAGGTTTGTGGGCGGTTTAAGTGGTTATTCGACGAGTTTGAATAACATGGGTGCGGTGTTCACTTTCTCGGGTGGGCAGCCATACTGGGGAGCCACAATATCACTTATACGAGAAGGTACGCAGGCCGATTCGCAACTAGGGTATTCCGTTGCCGGTGCCGGCGACGTAAATGGTGACGGGTATACAGATTTTGTTGCTGGCGCGCCGTTTCATATCAGCTCTGGCATCAAATCTGGGGTGGTATTTTTATACTATGGGAACAGCACAAATATGGCCGGAGTCATCCAAGTTCCGGAACTGCAAAAAGATTCGCAGACAGGGGGCAGCGTTGGCGGAGCTGGCGATGTAAATGGTGATGGTTATTCCGACATACTTGTGGGCGCAAGCCAGTTCGACGAAGGAAATCTGATCGACGCGGGACGAGTCTATCTTTATTATGGGACCGCTTCCGGCCTTAATCCTGTGCCCAAAGTAATCAAAGGGACCCAGGCTGGGGCCAAGCTGGGCAGCTCTGTCAGTGGTGCGGGAGACATAAATGGCGATGGATTTTCAGATATTATTATCGGTTCCCCAGAATCTGACCGCGGCGAAGTTAACGAAGGATCGGCGGTAATTTACTATGGTTCTTCGTCGGGAATTACGGATCAAGGTTTCAGAACACTCGAACTGAACAATACCGAAGGTGTTTTTGGCTGTGCGGTCGCTTCGGCTGGCGACGTTGATGGCGACGGGTACGCGGACGTTGTGGTAGGAGTGAAAGGATATTCAAGACAGTTTACCCGACAAGGGGCCGCAGCCATTTACCGTGGTGCCGCCGATGGAATCATACCATACCCGTGGAAAGTCATCGAAGGGCCGCAGGCAGAGTGTGCATTTGGGTCGGCAGTGGCCGGGACCGGCGATAACAACAGCGATGGTTTCAGCGATATTGTTATTGGTGCGCCGCTGTATGATGTAGATGGAGGTACAGACAATGGTGCAGCATGGTTGTATCACGGGAATTCAATGGGACCTTCATATAT
>DATMSL010000890.1:0-5648 GCA_035565435.1 Dyadobacter sp.
GTCCGTTTCACACCGGGCCATACTTTCTCATTCTCGGGGGTTTTTGACAACTATTTCCGGATAGTTTTCGCTGATAAATTCTCACCCGAAAGAATAGCAGCCATCCAGCTTGCAGGACAACGTTCCAGGCCAAATCTGTACTGAGTATTTTGCAGAAATGTGTACCGTGTACTGATCCAAGGCAACTCCTAAATTTGCCGCAGTATCATTTACATGGATATGAAAATCACGACAAAATTCACCATAGCCACGGAGCAGGGCGTGGAAACCTTGCTAATGCTCACCAGGCAGCTGGCGATCGAGAAGTATTCGCCGATCGTAGATGCCCCGCTGCTCGATCGTTACATCGCGGAAAACTTCTCTAAAAAAGCGCTGATCGACGAACTCAACAGCATGTCCAATCAATGGCTGGTGGTATACGCAGACAATATCCCGGCCGGATATGCGCGCATCACCACCCGCGGCCATAAACCGCAGCTTCTGAATGGCAAGCCGTCGGTGCGCATTGCAGATTTCGGGATTCTCCACGCATTCCCGGCAACGGCTATCCGGGATTCATTGCTTGGAAAGTGCCTCACCGTTTGCCGGGCTCACCCGGACGTTCAAATCTGGGTCAACGAACACGTGGAAAGCCCGTTGATCGAAATGTTTGAGAACAATGGGTTCATCAGAACACAGGATGCCTGTGAATTAGACGGCTTACCGTTGCAATCTGTATGCTTAATCGCGTGACCTGACATCGCAAGCGGCGTAGTGCCCCTGGACGACCGGAGGCAGCCACCTTCCAAGAGTCACACCTATTCGTCATGCTTTTCAGGCATCCCTGTTTTTTCTCAATAAAACTGCCACCGCCAGTAAACAGCTCGTCGCCCCGAACAGGTATACCGAGGCATATCCCGCCCAACCTGCGATCAAACCGGCGACCGGCCCGGCCAATCCGAGCGAAAGGTCAAAAAATGCGGCATAGGCGCCCAGGACGGTGCCCCGCATTTGTGGTGCAATTTTCTGAATGGCCAGCACTCCCAGTGAGGGAAAGACCAACGAGAAGCCTACGCCAGTGAGGCCGCATCCGGCAATGGCGAGCTCGGGCGAGGGAGCGATGCTGATCAGCAACTGGCCGCACAGCTCGATCAGCAGCGATACCAAAGCCACGCGGTAACCGCCGAACCGGTCGGGGAACGAGGAAAAGAAAACCCTTGTGAGCACGTAACACGCGCCAAATGTGACAAATGCGAGCGACGGGCTCCCCCAGTTCCGGGAGTTGAAAAACAGGGAGATAAATGAAGAAATGCAAGCGAAACCAATGGACGCGAACGCCAGCCCGAGACCTTGCTTCGAAATAAGGCCGATGATTTTGTAAAAGGGGGTTCGGATATGCGTTCCGTCCACCGTCAAAGCCGGCAAGCGGACAGTAGCCGCCCAGCTGATTCCGGACAGCATGATCGTGGAAGCGAACACGTACTGAATGCCGTAAGCCTGTCTCATCCAGATCGCTATTGGCGCGCCGAGCGCGATGCCGGCGTACATGGCGATGCCATTCCAGGTCATTACTCTGCCCGACCTGGGCGCTCCCACCAGGCCGATGCCCCACGTGAGAGATCCGGTTACCGAAAGGCTTTCGGACACGCCGTGCACAATGCGCGCGAACACCAGGAGAACGAGCGCTGTTTTGGCGTCGAGTCCGAAAGTGACTGTGCACGTGTAAACCGCGCCCGCAATGGCTACCAGTGCAATACCGAGGTAATTACTGGTTTTAGCTCCGCGGGTGTCGGTGAGCCTGCCCGAATAGGCCCGGGTGAGCAGGGTTGCCAACGATTGCAAGCCAATGACCATGCCTACCGCGAGACTTCCGAAATGCAGATCGTTTTTGACAAAACCCGGAAGTACGCCGAGCGTCATACCCATTGTAAGGTATATTGCAAAGACCGAGATGATAATGGGTATGATGAATTTCGCGAAGGTCTTGTCTTCGCTTGTTGCAACAATGGTGTTCATTTTGTACCGTATGATGATTTTACGGCAGCAAAATTAACGGGTGCGACTGTCCCCCGGGGAGAGGCATTGCATGGCTATGATTGGACAAATAATGGTTTCGAGTTTCGGAACGCGACCGCGGTCATGCCTGTATGCTTTTTGAAAAACCTCGAAAAATAGGTATGATCTTCATAACCCAGCGCATAGGCAATCTGCTTCACATCCAGCCCGGTATAAGCAAGCATTCTTTTCGCTTCCAGCAAAACTTCCTGGTTGATACGATGGCTGGCAGAAAAGCCGGTGACCTCCTTTACGATTTCATTCAAATACAATGGCGTGATGTTCAGCAATGCGGCATATTCTTTCACCTGTTTCAATTCCTTACAATGTTCGGCAACAAGTTGCCTGAAACGCGCGGCGGTGCGGTACTTCCGGCTCTCGATCAGCCCGGCCGAATACTCCGACTGCAGGATATGCGACGCCAGCAGCGTGGTGATCGAGCCGGTGAGCGAACTCACCAGCCCTTCTTTGAGTGCCAATGTGGCCTGTTCGAGCGTTGTTTCGAGAATGGGTACCAGCTGGAACAACGGGTTATCCGGCGCAATGGATGCTACTTGCCGCACATGGCTGAAATTGTCGAAAATCTCCCGGTTTTCCGGTGATACCAGCCCCGGCGTCACGAACATGAGCCACCCGCTGGCCCCGTTGAAGTCCAGATTATGGTGCACCTGCCCTGGTGCAATGAAGCCCACCATCGGGCCTATGAGCGCTACCTGGTTGAAATCGAGCTCCCAGAGACAGTAGCCCTCTTGCTGTACGATAAAAATGTAGTGGTCGTCGCGATGCGCCGGATACGTTTCGCATTGCAGCGACTTTATGGGCACAATCTCCACCCCGACGCTGTCCAGCTCGTCCCGGTGTATGTCAATGGCAGTTTTTTTCATTTAAGCAGCGTAGCTATCCGTTTCCTCCTACCCGGTGTATTTGAATCAACCGACAAAAGTATCCAAATAATGGGTTGTATTGAAAATGGGGATCAATCAGGGCCACATACCCCGGATAGCATAAGGTAAAAAAACACCCGTAAATTGTCGTGCTCACACCCCTCTTGCGCGTCCGGCCTTACTTAATTTTGTCCATCATCAAACCAACGGAACAAAATGAGAAAGATCAGAATCTTCGAACACATCTCGCTTGACGGCGTCATTGAACATGATGGCGACTACACCTATGGCGCCTGGACAACCTCCTATCGAAGCCCGGCCGGTGCCGCAATGCTATTTGAGGCGTATGGGCCGAACTTCGACCTGTTGCTCGGCCGCCACACCTACGACATTTTTAGCGGCTTTTGGCCCAACGCCGGAGATTTCCCGATGGCAAATGCTATCAATGCGGCCACGAAATACATCGCAACCCACAGACCCGACAGCCTGGAATGGGGACCGGTAAAGCATGTAGGCGACAACGTTGCCGAACAGATTCGTGCACTTAAATCGACGGAGGGGCCCGACCTGATTGTTGTTGGAAGTTCAACGCTGACTTCCTTGTTGCTCGATCAGAACCTCGCCGACGAAGTGGTGCTGATCACCTACCCGGTTTTGCTTGGTAAGGGCAAACGCCTGTTGTCCGACACCGTCGACGCCAGAGAACTTGCTTTTGCGGATTCCAAAGCCACGCCAACAGGATTATTGATCAACACCTACAAACACCTGGGATCTTTGAAAAAGTAATTCCAGTAAAAATCGTTGACGGGGATGTTTACGCCCTACGCGGTAATTTTGAGCAGGGCAGCGTGTAAGCAATAGATTAAATTGTATTTCCCCGGCTGTTGCAATCCGGAAAGGCCAAAAGTTGACTTTTTTCGTCTCTTTCAATCCGATAACCTTAGCTTTGCGGATTCAAACAATGAGAAGATGATTACAGTTGAAAATTTGGCCGTCGAGTTTAGCGGTTCTACCCTGTTTAGTGAAGTTTCCTTCGTTATCAATCCTACGGATAAAATTGCCCTAATGGGCAAAAATGGCGCCGGGAAGTCCACTATGATGAAAATTATTGCTGGTGAACAAAAAGCCACGCGCGGCCATGTACGTGCCCCTAAAGACGCCGTTATCGCTTACCTGCCGCAACATTTGTTGACCGAAGATAACTGTACCGTTTTCGAAGAAGCGGCCAAAGCATTCAAACAGGTTTTTGAAATGCGTGCCGAAATGGACAGACTGAACCTTGCGCTCGAAACCCGCACGGATTACGACAGCGAGGAATATATGGCCATCATCGAGCAGGTGACCGAGCTGGGTGAAAAGTATTACCAGCTGGAAGAAGTCAATTATGATGCGGAGGTTGAAAAAGCCTTGAAGGGACTGGGATTCAGGCCGGAAGATTTCCAGCGACAGACCAAGGAATTCAGCGGCGGGTGGCGCATGCGCATTGAGCTGGCCAAAATATTGTTGCAAAAGCCGGACCTTATTTTGCTGGATGAACCTACTAACCATATTGACATCGAGTCGGTTATCTGGCTGGAAGACTTTTTGGTGAACAAGGCCAATGCGGTCATGGTGATTTCCCACGACCGTGCCTTCATCGACAATATCACCAACCGTACGATTGAAGTGACGATGGGCCGGATTTATGACTACAAGGCCAACTACTCGCATTATCTGGTATTGCGGGAGGAGCGCCGGGCACATCAGATGAAGGCGTATCAGGAACAGCAGAAAATGATTGCCGATAATATCCAGTTTATAGAGCGCTTCCGCGGGACATACTCCAAAACCAATCAGGTTTCTTCCCGCGAACGCATGTTGGAAAAACTGGAAATCATTGAAATTGACGAAGTGGACAATTCAGCCCTGAAACTTCGCTTTCCACCTTCGCCGCGGTCGGGGGACTATCCGGTTACCGTGAAAGATGTATCCAAATCCTACGGCGACCATGTGGTGTTTAAAAATGCCAGCATGTCCATTTCAAGAGGGGAAAAAGTATCTTTTGTAGGCCGGAATGGCGAAGGGAAATCCACGATGATCAAAGCCATCATGGGCGAGCTGGATGTGGACGGAACCTGCCAGCTGGGGCATAATGTGAAAGTCGGGTATTTTGCACAAAACCAGGCGGCATTACTGGACCCGAATCTGACGATTTTCCAAACGGTAGACGAAGTCGCGGAAGGAGATGTAAGGACCCAGATCAAGAATATTCTGGGCGCATTTATGTTTCAGGGCGACGATATCGACAAAAAGGTAAGTGTGCTATCCGGTGGAGAAAGAACGCGGCTTGCCATGGTGAAGCTGCTCCTGGAACCTGTGAACCTGTTAATTCTGGATGAGCCGACAAACCACCTGGATTTGAAGTCGAAAGATGTTTTGAAGGAAGCGCTCAGAAATTTTGACGGAACGTTGGTGCTGGTCTCTCACGATCGTGACTTTTTACAGGGCTTATCCGAAAAAGTCTTTGAGTTTAAAGACAAACGTGTGATCGAGCATTTTGAAACGATTGATGCATTTCTGGAACGCAATAGGATAAAAAGCATAGCAGATCTGCAACTTGCGAAATAGTCAACGATAACTGATCGTTCACAAAAGCGAACCGACTGCTGAAAATCAGATAAGATATAAGCTGTTGAATCCGATTATTAGCATATTGGCTTTCAACAGCTTACAACAAAGGCAACCCATCAA
>DATMSL010000891.1:0-1843 GCA_035565435.1 Dyadobacter sp.
GTTGTATAGCTTTCAACTGGAAGCGCGAGCATTTGCGGAGCGACGTTTCGACGTCAAGAAAATGCTGCGCAAATATGAAGAAAAGCTGCAGGAATTGATCAGGTTGCCTTGAATCGGTTGTTAAATAAAAGGCTGTGTGTATGGCTTTTGTGAATCAAGCCCGAATGTTAAGAAATGAATCGCACGGAATGTGTTGATCATAGTGTTGATTAATGCCAACTCCACACAATTCCCTTGATCATCCGCATTCCAAGCTTGAGTGCCACGAAATTGTCTATGTTGCCGCCTTTGCTTTCGCCAATTCTTTTGTGAAAGGTAATGGGTGCTTCGAGAATTCGAAGCCCTGAACTCAAGGCCTCATCGAGAAAATATGGATTGAACTCCAAATTGATTGTTGGATCTAGCTTCGGTAGCAGATCCCTGAGTTTGTCGGATCGGCAGGCCTTGTAGGTGGTGCCCACATCGCTGAAAGTTGCATTTCCGAGATGCTTGATTTCAAGCAACTTGCCCACAAAGATATTCCCGTAAAACATGAATGTGCTTAATTGCGTGGCTTTGGCGCGCAATTGTTCGACCGTTCTTGTGCCGGTCACGATATCAGCATGGGGAATGTATGCTAGCAGCTTGTCGATGTCATAAGCCCTGAACGTCATGTCGCCTTCGCAAAGCACAACGATCTCGGAGTCGCTGAATTTCACCCCCTCCGATAGGGCCCGGTAGACGCACGAGCCATAGCCCTGCCTCGATTCGTTAAAGGCAATGGCGCCGGCCTCTTTTGCCGCCGTGAGCGTATTGTCCTTGCTGTTGTTGCTAATCACCACGACACGAATTACTGAAGGATGGGCCAGGAAATCGCTCACTGATGCCCCGATGCTCGCTTCATCGTTGTAGGCAGTGAGGACCACTGTCAGATTTTTTGTGTCAACGTCTTCGTGCTTGATGAACTCGTTCTTCCTTTTGGCCGGATAGAAAACGAAGAGGTCCAAGAAAATGAACCCCCAACCTAAAAGGAAAGGCACGCCCGAATACCAGACGAACCATTCGTTGACCAGCAATGAGCTCGGGTTATCGAAGAAAAGTCGCCGTGGAATTGCGAGCAGCACGCCTAGCGAATAGGAAAAAATCCCGAGAAGGACGAGCATAATCCCATACAGCGCCAGTCGTTCTCTTCTCATGAAATTTCCTTGGCGTGGTTTTGGATGGCAACGCCTTTTTGAAAAACGCCTAGCATCTGCTTGGCCGATGGACGATAGAACGAGGCAAGATACATTCGCGTCAGCAAATATGTTTTGGGTAGTCTGGATTTAAGGGAGAATGGTAGGAACCTCTTTTCGATGGCGACCAGTTCGAAATTGTTTGCGCGAAAAAAATCGACTAGGGATTCATGGCTGAATACTTTCTTGTGTGTAAAGTCGTCGAAGTATTCCCGGTATGCGTAGTAGAAGTTCGGCTGCATTGTGATGAACAGCCCGCCCGGCCGGAGAATCCTGCGAAATTCTGAAGCTGCGATGGCCAGCTCCTCGTCCGACAGGTGTTCGAGCAGATTGCTGCTGAATGCGACATCGATGCTTGCATCCTCGATGCGTGATAGGTCGGTCACTCGGGTGGAATGGAAGTCAACCGATTCGCTCAAAAAACCTGCTGCTTCTGCATTCAAGTCGATGGCGTATTTTTTCTTTGCATTAACGTTATTAATAAAATCCCCGTAGCCGCATCCAATGTCGATAACGGCGTTGCAAGATTTGCCGATGTACTTTTCCAGATAATTGATGATGGCGCGCCAGACTTTTGTTCGCCCTGGATCTGGGGTGTACCTTGTTGTGTAGTAGCTCGCCATTATTTT
>DATMSL010000892.1:0-5320 GCA_035565435.1 Dyadobacter sp.
GACAAAACAAAAAGGAAAGAATTTGATTGATAAATTTGCAAAGGCTAATTTTGAGAGACGGGGAGGAATGTAACCCGCTGGCAACAGTTTTTTCTCATTCCTGCCCCTCTGTAACCGGATCATTATAATGAAAAACGAGTATCTCCCTTCCGATTATTTGCCCATCATTGTGCAATTTTTGCTCGCCGCCGGCTTTATCGGTGGCACGATGATTGTCACTCACCTTATCGGTCCGAGCCGCAAAAGCAAAAAGAAAGACGATCCGTTCGAATGTGGTATTGAGTCAGTTGGTGACGCCAGGACGCCCATTTCGGTAAAGTACTTTCTGGTTGCTATCCTCTTCGTGTTGTTCGACGTGGAGGTAATTTTCATGTATCCCTGGGCTGTTAATTTCAAAGGTCTGGGAATGTTCGGATTTGTAGAAATGTTATTGTTCATGGCCCTTTTGTTGTCCGGTTTCTATTACGTGATCCGCAAGGGTGTACTGAACTGGGAAGAATAGGCTTCGAACATTGAAATACAAAGAATTATGAAAGAAGTAAAGATAGTGGAGGCTCCGCAGGGACACAGCGGATCTGGTTTTTTTGCAACTTCATTCGACGAAGCGATCGGTCTGGCACGCAGTTACTCACTATGGCCATTGCCATTTGCTACTTCATGCTGCGGGATCGAGTTCATGGCTACCATGGGCGCGCATTATGATATTTCGCGTTTCGGTTCCGAACGTCCGAGCTTTTCGCCGCGTCAGGCCGATTTGCTGATGGTAATGGGAACCATCGCCAAGAAAATGGCGCCGGTTGTGAAGCAGGTTTACCTTCAAATGGCTGAGCCACGCTGGGTAATGGCCGTTGGCGCTTGCGCTTCGAGCGGCGGTATTTTTGATACTTACAGCGTATTGCAGGGTATCGACCGCATTATCCCCGTGGATGTATACGTACCCGGCTGCCCGCCACGCCCCGAGCAAATCATCGACGGCCTGATGCAAATCCAGTATCTGGCTCAGAATGAAAAGCTCCGCCGCCGGAATACCGACGAATACCAGGAACTATTGGCATCATATAATATTCAGTAACCCCCTATGCTTACTAACCAGGAGGTAGCCGAAGGGCTTTTGGAAAAATTCGGCGATCAGGTTTTCGACTTCGAGGAGCCGTATGGCTTATTGACGCTCTCAACGACCCGCGAAGAGATTATTCCATTGATGGAGTTCCTGAAAGACCACAAAAACTACCAGGTGATATTCCTGACCGACATTACGGGCATTCAGTATCCCGACAATGCCGGCAAGGAGTATGTTGTGGTTTATCACATGCACAGCTTCGTGCATAATTTTCGCATCCGCATTAAAGTGGCCCTTTCGGCTGCTGATATTCACATTCCAACAGCGACCGGCCTGTTCGCCAGCGCCAACTGGATGGAGCGCGAGACCTACGATTTTTTTGGTATCTTGTTTGACGGGCATCCCAATCTGAAACGCATTCTTAACATTGAGGAAATGGATTACTTCCCGATGCGCAAAGAGTACCCGATGGAGGACGCAACCCGTGAAGATAAAATTGACGCCCTTTTCGGCCGATGATCTATATTGAGTAAGATATGGCAGATATTGAATTATTACCGCATAATGTCCCTTCTCAAAGCGAGCTTCCCGAGCTCGTAGAAGAACTGACCACCCTCAACCTCGGCCCGACACATCCTGCCACCCACGGTATTTTCCAGAACATCCTGAAAATGGATGGAGAGAAAATCGTTTCCGGTGAGCAGACCATCGGTTATATCCACCGGGCGTTTGAGAAAATTGCCGAAAGAAGGCCTTTTTACCAGATTACCACGCTGA
Source organism: Dyadobacter sp. (assembly GCA_035565435.1). Classification (GTDB taxonomy): domain Bacteria; phylum Bacteroidota; class Bacteroidia; order Cytophagales; family Spirosomataceae; genus Dyadobacter. The sequence continues at coordinate 1,838 of DATMSL010000892.1, forward strand.
CCGACCGCATGAATTATTGTTCGTCCCCGATCAACAATCTGGGATGGCACATGACGGTAGAGAAGCTTTTGGGTGTAGAGGTTCCCAAGCGCGCGCAGTACATCCGCGTGCTTATGATGGAGCTCGCACGCATTACCGACCATATTATTTGTAACAGTATTCTTGGCGTAGATACCGGCGCATTCACGGGCTTCCTGTACGTGATGCAGAAGCGCGAGGAAGTGTACGAAATCTACGAGGAAGTCTGCGGAGCGCGTCTTACAACCAATATGGGCCGTCTCGGCGGTATGGAGCGTGACCTTTCGAGCACGGCTATCCGCAAGATCAAGGAATTCATCAAATCTTTCCCGCCGGTACTGAGAGAGCTTGAAAAGCTGCTCAACCGTAACCGGATCTTCATGGACAGGACGATTAATGTGGGTTCCATTTCGGCAGAAAGAGCATTATCGTACGGCTTCACCGGCCCTAACCTGCGTGCTGCCGGTGTGGATTACGATGTGCGCGTGATGAACCCGTACTCGTCTTACCAGGATTTTGAATTCGACGTCCCCATCGGACAAAATGGCGATACTTACGACCGCTACATGGTCCGTAATGAAGAAATGTGGCAAAGTCTCCGCATTGTGGAGCAGGCTATCAACAACCTTCCCGAAGGACCGTATTACGCCGATGCTCCCGAATATTACTTGCCTCCGAAAAACGAGGTATACCGCAATATGGAGGCGCTTATTTACCATTTCAAAATTGTAATGGGCGAAATAGACGCACCGGCTGGCGAAGTGTATCATGCTGTGGAAGGAGGAAACGGCGAGTTGGGCTTCTACCTGATCAGCGATGGCGGCAGGGCTCCATACCGTCTGCATTTCCGCAGGCCAAGCTTTATTTATTATCAGGCATATCCTGAAATGTGCAAAGGCTCATCACTGTCGGACGCGATCCTGACGATGAGTAGCCTGAACGTGATTGCAGGTGAACTGGACGCTTAAAGTTTGTTAAAGACCTATTTAGAAATGACCGAATCACCTAATCTGGTTGCGTTCACACCCGAACGACTTGAAACAGTAAAAGAAATTATCGCACGTTACCCGGAGGGCCGCCAAAAATCGGCTCTTTTACCTGTTTTGCACGTGGCCCAGGAACAATGGGGCTGGCTGAGCAGCGAGGTAATGGACTACGTCGCAGGTATTTTGGATATAAAACCTGTGGAGGTTTACGAGGTAGCTACCTTTTATACCATGTATCACCTCGACCCAGTTGGCAAGCACGTGATCGAATATTGCCGTACAGGACCTTGCTGCTTAATGGGCGGTGAGGATGTGTACGGACACCTGAAAAAGAAACTGGGCATCGAAGCGGGTGAAACCACCACCGACGGCAAGTTTACATTGAAAGAAGTAGAATGCCTCGCAGCATGCGGCTGGGGACCTGTTTTCCAGATCCGCGAACAGTTCTACATGAACCTGACCAACGAGAAGGTCGACCAAATCATAGAAGAGTTAAGTAAATAAGCTTTCATAAGCTGAAAATATTATCCTCAAATGGCTAGAAAAATTTTAACGGAGCATATTAATGTCCCCGGTATCGAAACCTTCGATGTTTATCGCAAACAGGGAGGCTATACTGCCGTTGAAAAAGCTATCAAAACCATGACCCCGGAAGAGGTGGTGGAAGAAGCAAAGAAATCAGGCGTGCGTGGCAGAGGTGGTGCGGGTTTCCCGATGGGAATGAAATGGGGCTTCCTGGCCAAGCCCGAGGGCGTTCCCCGTTACCTGGTATGTAATGCCGACGAATCGGAGCCGGGTACTTTCAAGGACCACCATCTGATGAAATCCATCCCTCACCTTTTGATCGAGGGTATGATCATTTCCAGCTTCGCGTTGGGCGCCAACAAGTCGTTTATCTATGTGCGCGGCGAGCTCATGTACGTGATCCGCATTCTGGAAAAAGCCATTGCCGAAGCGAAAGCACAAGGTTTTTTAGGTAAAAATATCCTTGGCTCGGGCTATGACCTTGAATTGGTCGTGCAACCAGGCGGTGGTGCTTACATTTGCGGTGAGGAAACCGCATTGCTCGAATCGCTGGAAGGAAAAAGAGGGAACCCACGTAACAAGCCGCCATTCCCTGCGGTGAAAGGTCTTTACCAAAGCCCTACCGTGGTAAACAACGTGGAGTCGATCTCCAATATGCCCTGGATTATCAACAATGGCGGTGATGCTTACGCACAAATCGGGATCGGCAGAAGTACCGGTACCAAACTGATTTCTGCATCCGGCCACATTCAGAAGCCGGGTGTTTACGAAATCGAGTTGGGTGTAAGTGTGGATGAATTTTTGAATTCCGATGAATATTGCGGTGGTATCCGCAAAGGCCACTATTTGAAAGCATTAGTAGCAGGCGGATCGTCCGTACCCATTCTTCCGGCCAACCTGATTACCAAAACCGCAGCCGGCGAGGATCGTCTGATGACGTACGAATCGCTTTCGGACGGTGGTTTTGCAACAGGTACCATGCTTGGTTCAGGCGGGTTTATCGTTTTTGACGAAACAGCCTGTATTGTTCGCAACACCTGGAACTTCTCTCGTTTTTACCACCACGAATCCTGCGGACAATGCAGCCCGTGCCGCGAAGGGACCGGCTGGATGGAGAAAGTACTCCACCGAATCGAGCACGGTCACGGCAGCATGCACGACATCGATTTGCTCGTAGATATTTCAAAGAAAATAGAAGGTAACACGATTTGTCCGCTCGGAGATGCCGCAGCCTGGCCGGTAGCCAGCGCGATCCGCCATTTCCGCGACGAGTTTGTGTGGCATATCACCAACCCGCAGGAAGCGACGGCTCCGGGTGCGGTTTACATGGGTGAAATGGTATTGGGTTAATGAGTGTTCAGAACAGCCTTGTTTGGATCAAAGACAGAGCTCTGTTACTATCGGTGCTGTTCGGGCTACTAAGCGCTCTGGCATTGCTGATAGTGAAAATGCAGGCGGTTTTGAGTTACTCTCCCGACATTTCAGGAAGCGAGGCAAGCGGGATCGCGGCTATTCAGCTATTGCTGGACGGACAGGATATTTATACGGATCCCGAAAAAGCACCTTTCAGACTGACCCAGTACACACCACTATATTTTACTATCGTTACATTCCTGGTAAAAATCGTTGGATGGACAGGCATTGACGTTCACAAGATATACCTCGCCAGCCGGCTGGTATCAAACCTTTTTACATTAGCAACCGTGAGCATAGCGGGTTATTTCATTTACCGGGTCACAAAACAAAAGATCGCCGCCCTCCTTACGGGGCTGGTGCTTTTTCATGTTTTGTCGTTCTGGTTTCTGACAACCTCCCGTCCCGACAGCCTGCTGGTACTGCTGACGACGCTTTTTATCGTCACCGTATACTATGCAATTGAGAACAATGACCAAAAGCTCTGGTTTCTAGCCATTTTTACGGGTGTTTCTGCTTTTTTCGTAAAACAGAGCGGTGC
>DATMSL010000893.1:0-12595 GCA_035565435.1 Dyadobacter sp.
TGGATAATGCTTTGTAGCCGTTTGGAAGTTTTTTAAACTTGGCATTGAAAATACTCTCCATGAACTCCGTCCTTTCTACGAATGTCGGCAGCTTGATTTCCTGACCGTCGTAAGGAGTGAAAGTGGAAGTAAGGTCGCCACAAATAGTGCGTCGCCACTCGGTGATGTTCGTTTCTTTCACCTGCTTGCCTGATTTCAGACTCACAAATTTTTCGAGGAATTGCAGAATGGAAGTATGATCAAACACCTCGGAGCATACATTCCCACCGCGGTTCCATGGCGAAGCGACGATCAGCGGTACCCGATAGCCGAGGCCGATGGGGCTTTCACGGCATTCTTCTTTCTTTTTCTTATGCATATCCTGCTCCAAAGTCACGAATTCCGTCTTGCAATCGATGCCCGCAGAAACAGCGCCGGTGTCTTCCTTATACGGATTAGGTACGACATACGGCGGGACGTGGTCGAAGTAACCGTCATTTTCGTCGTAGCAAAGAATGAAAATTGTCTTTTTCCAAACCTCGGGATCGGCCGTCAGGATATCGATCACTTCCGAAACATACCATGCACCATACCACGGCGCTCCGGGATGATCGGAGAAATTTTCGGGGGCGACCAGCCAGGAAACTGTCGGCAATGCACCGGTTTTTACATCGGAGCGGAACTGATGGAGTACGTCACCCATCGGAGCCTTGGCCTCATGTTCGATGTCGCCATCCTGGTACTTTACAGTGGTGATTTTCCGGTAGTCAGGGTCATTTTTATTGATAGTGAATGCCTTGTTATGAATATTTTTCTGACGTTGCGAGAGTTTTTCGAACTTTTCAGGGCTCCAACGGATCAATTCTTCATTGGCAAGTTTAAGTAGCGCACGTTTTTCTTTTAAAACTTTTTCAAGATCGGCGGCTTCTTTGCCTGAAAGCGATTTCAGTTTCGTTTGAGCTTCTTCGATTTCGCCGGGCAGCATTTGCTGGCGTTCTTTGAGATAGCGCTGGTAACCTGTGTGGTAACGGATATTGTACTGGCTGAACCACTCAATCGGATTGTCGGTGAAGTTGGCAAGCCATGCGTCTTCTTCACCGGTGAAGCCGGTGTTGATGCTCAATTCATTTTGGTAAATCCGCCATGAAATACCATTGTCTTCGAGCCGCTCGGGGAATGTGGTCCACGAAGCTTCGTGGTCATCGGTCACGTTCTCGTTGCGAATGTTCGCATAATGCTTTTCAGGATCGGTGTTCTCGCGCACGTTACCGGTCCAGAGGTAAAGCCGGTTGGGCGTCGTACCCGTTAGTGAGGAGCAGAAATTCTGATCACAGACGGTAAATGCATCCGCCATCGCATAATAGAAAGGAATATCCTCGCGATTGTAGAAGCCTTGTGTCAGGGGCATTTTGGCATAATCCTTATTGCCGGGCTGTTTCGCAATGAGCCACTTATCATATTTTCCGTCGTTGCGCGCATCTACCTGATTCGGCCATGAATGCGGGAGTGAGCCCATCCAGGTGGCTTTGGATTCTTTAATATTCAGGCGGAAGGGCACATATGTTTCGCCGGATGCATTGGTTTGCAGCCACACGAGGTTTTTGTTCGGAAGGGTAATGGCACGTGGGTCATTAAAACCGCGCACACCGCGGAGTGTTCCATACGAATGGTCGAACGAGCGGTTTTCCTGCATTAAGATGACCACATGCTCGGCATCCTTCCAGGTTGTGCCCTTGGGCGGGTTAATGGCTAATGCTTTCTGAATCGAAGCGGGTAGGGTGCTGAACAATCCGGCTGCTCCTGTGAGCATGGTGGCTTTCCGGATAAATTCTCTTCTTGAATCCATGGTTAGGTGAGTTAGGAAAAAGAAAAAGGGCTTTACGATAGTACATTGTTTTGTGCAAATGTACTATCGTTTTAAAGCCCTTGTTTTATTAGACAATGAATCTTTGCAATTACTTTCCGCCGAAGAGTCCGCCCAGCATGCCACCGAGGTCGATACCGCCGGGAGCCGATTTGCCCTGCTGATCATTGCCGCCGCCAAAGAGGCCGCCACCCATCTGAATGAGCGAGCCGAGATCGAAGCCGTTACCAGCCCCGCTGCTACCAGCGCTGCCTTGTCCATTGAATTGGCCAATCACCGCGCCCAACACGCCCGGCAATACCGAATTGACGATGTTGCCTGCAACCTGGCTGTTCAATCCGAATTTTTGAACGATGGCGCCGACGGCGTTGGTGGCGATGGACGCTACGATCGGATTGTTGAGAAGTGAAGCTGCGGAGGTGCCGCTTTCGCCGCCGAAGAGGCCGAGCAATCCGCTGATGTTACCGCTTTGTACCTGTTCCTGTAAACCTCCGGTAATGGAACTGGTGAGGGTATTGATCACTTCCTGATTGTGTTCGTTGGGAACATCAGGATTGTCTACCACCGATTGTTGGGAATTTTGTTGTACGAGGTCGAAGAGTTGTTCCAGCATTTCTATTTGGTTTTGAGGTACGACACATGGTTGTCGCCTGCAATATCCAAATTTTATGCAAAAAAAATCCCGCCGGAGAGGCGGGATGCTGTTTTATTTTACTTGATCAACGATCGCTTTGAATGCGTCAGGGTGGTTCATCGCGAGATCCGCCAGAACTTTCCTGTTCAGCTCGATGCCTTTTGCATTAAGTTTGCCGATGAAAGCAGAATAAGACAATCCATGCTGACGGGTTCCTGCGTTGATACGCTGGATCCACAATGCGCGGAAATTACGTTTCTTCTGTTTACGGCCTTCGTATGCGTAAGCCAAACCGCGCTCAACAGCGTTCTTGGCAACGGTCCATACATTTTTGCGACGGCCGAAATAGCCTTTCGCGAGTTTTAAAACTTTTTTACGTCTTGCACGTGACGCAACGTGATTTACTGAACGTGGCATAATTTAACTGTTTTTGATAATCGGCGCTCTGCTGAGACTTTAATGCCTTCTATCGGGTTGAACAAAAAACCAGAATTTAATTTCTGAATTGGCTTTTTACGGATTATTTCCGAAGCATTGCCAATACTTGCTTCTCGTTAGACTCATCGATCAGACCAGTCTTCACCAAACCACGCTTGCGCTTGTTTGATTTTTTGGTCAGGATGTGGCTGTGAAAAGCGTGCTTACGTTTGATTTTTCCGGTGCCAGTCAGCGCGAAACGCTTTTTAGCCCCAGAGTTGGTTTTCATTTTAGGCATGATTCAAAAAACTAATAGTTGATAAAATATAAAACAGCGCGCAAAATTAGCGAAATTTTACACAAAAATAAAATCGTGTTCCCGACAAGGAGTCGAAAACACGATTTTCTATCGATATACTTTACGAATTAGCCTATTACTTGGCACCTTTTGCAGGCGCAGGAGCGAGGATGATCGTCATCCGTTTTCCTTCCAGCTTAGGTTCCATTTCCAGCTTGCCGTATTCCGCCAACGCCTCGGAAAATTTCTTCAAAAGGTTCACACCGCGCTCTTTGAAAACGATTGTACGTCCTACGAAATGCACATATGCTTTTACTTTCGAGCCTTCTTTAAGGAAGTTGGTCGCGTGTTTCAATTTGAATTCGAAGTCGTGGTCGTCCGTATTCGGGCCGAAACGGATTTCCTTGATAACCACTTTCTGCGCTTTCGCCTTGATTTCCTTTTGTTTCTTCTTCTGCTCGTACTTGAACTTAGAGTAGTCAACTACTTTGCAGACCGGCGGAACTGCCGTTGGCGCGATTTCCACGAGGTCAAGCCCTTGTGCCTTTGCCATCGCGCGGGCGGTATTGATATCCACGATGCCCGGTTCAATATTTTCACCGACCAATCGTACTTCTTTTGCTGTAATTCGTTCGTTTATTTTGTAAGGTTCTTCGGGAATCCTCATCCGTCCACTAGGGGGTCGTAATGCCATATAATTTGTATTGGTGTTTTTTTGTTTTGGGTGGAAATCGAAAAAATTAACACTAGCTCCACAAAAATAGTGCCTTATTGCTGGAATAATACTAAAATCTTACAAAAACATCAAGCAATAGCGGCTTCCTTTTTGAAAAAGGCGGTGAACTCTTCAATCGTCATACTTCCTAAATCACCTTCACCTTTCCGGCGCACGGATAGCTTCCCTTCGGCTGCTTCCTTCTCACCGACGATGAGCATGAAAGGTACCTTGGTAACCTCCGCGTCACGGATCTTGCGTCCGATCTTCTCGTCACGGTGGTCCACAAACCCGCGGATGTCATGGTCCTGCAACTGGAAGAACACATCTTCCGCATAATCAGCAAATTTCTCGGAGATCGGCAGGATCGCAATCTGGTCAGGTGAAAGCCACAAAGGGAACTGGCCCGCAGTGTTTTCGATCAAAATCGCAGTGAAGCGTTCCATTGACCCGAATGGCGCACGGTGGATCATCACCGGGCGGTGCTTCTGGTTGTCGGAGCCGGTGTATTCCAATTGGAAGCGTTGCGGAAGCTGGTAATCCACCTGGATGGTACCGAGCTGCCATTTGCGGCCCAATGCGTCACGCACCATAAAGTCGAGCTTAGGACCGTAGAATGCGGCTTCGCCCAGCTCTGTAACTGTGCTCAAACCGCGTTCGGCAGCCGCTTCGATGATCGCGCTTTCCGCCTTTTCCCAATCTTCGTCGCGACCGATGTATTTCTCCTTATTATTAGGATCACGCAAAGAGATCTGCGCGCTGTAATCGTCGAATCCAAGCGATTTGAACACATACAATACCAGGTCGATCACGCGGATAAATTCTTCCTTCACCTGATCGGGACGGCAGAAAATGTGCGCATCGTCCTGCGTGAACCCGCGTACGCGTGTGAGGCCATGCAACTCCCCGCTTTGCTCATAACGGTAAACGGTACCGAACTCGGAGAACCGCAATGGCAGGTCCTTGTAGGAGCGGGGAGAAGTTTTGTAAATCTCGCAGTGGTGCGGGCAGTTCATCGGTTTGAGCATGTACTCTTCGCCGAGGTTGGGGGTTTTGATGGGCTGGAACGAGTCTTTACCATATTTATCCCAGTGGCCCGAGGTTACGTACAAATCCTTGCTGCCGATATGCGGCGTAATCACGGGCGTGTAACCCGCCCGCGACTGCGCCTTGCTCAGGAACGCCTGCAAGCGCTCGCGAAGCATGGCTCCTTTCGGCAGCCACAATGGCAAACCTTGTCCTACCTTTTCAGAGAATGCAAAAAGCTCCAACTCCTTGCCCAACCGGCGGTGGTCACGCTTTTTGGCTTCTTCCATCAGGGTAACGTACTCTTCCAGCTCTTTCTGTTTTGGAAAAGTAATGCCGTAAATGCGGGTCAACATTTTGTTTTCCTGCTTGTTACGCCAGTATGCGCCTGCGATGTTGGTCAATTTTGCGGCTTTGATGAAGCCGGTATTCGGGATATGCGGCCCGCGGCAAAGGTCGGTGAAACCGCCTTGCTCATACAAGGTAATGGAGCCGTCTTCCAGCCCGTCGATCAGTTCCAGCTTGTATTCATCGCCTTTTTTGGTAAAATAGTCGATGGCGTCGGCCTTGCTGATCGGCTTGCGGATATATTCATTTTTCTGGCGCGCGAGTTCCAGCATTTTCGCTTCGATTTTCGGGAAATCCTCTTGCGAAATGGTCTGTCCGCCCAAGTCCACATCATAGTAAAAGCCCTTTTCGATCGAAGGCCCCGTACCGAATTTGATTCCCGGATACAGCGCTTCCAATGCCTCGGCCAGCAAGTGGGCCGAAGAGTGCCAGAATGTAGCTTTACCATCCTCGTCATTCCACGTCAGCAGTTTCACCAGGGAGTCCTCCGTGATCTGGCGCGTAGGATCCCAGACTTCATTGTTGACTTTGGCAGCTATCACATTCCGTGCAAGCCCTTCACTAATGCTGAGCGCGATTTCGAGAGCGGTTACCCCTTTTGGGTAAAAACGTTCGCTACCATCGGGCAGGGTAATTTTTACTTGAGACTCGTCTTTCATTCAAAAAAATAATTCTGTGACTATGGTTCAATGGCAATGCGGCAGGCCGCAAAACACAAAGCTATTCAATTTTAGCTTTGCGCGATGAGTCTACGCGGATATTTGTAGTACCACGCGGTTGGATAATATTAATTTTAACCCGCGCCGTATCGAGTAATTTGTATCCCGGGTTGGTATTTTCCTCAGGATAGTAGGAGGGGTAGAGTCCTTCCGACTCGATTTTCCGGATACGGTACATGCCGTAACGCGCGTCCTGGTCGCCCGGGGCGATGGTCAATGCAGTTTCGTAATAGGTTTTTGCCACATCGAGCTCGCCGCTTTTTTCGTAGGCATAACCCAGCATATTGTTGATCTCTTTCGACTGCGGCTTCTTTCCTAAAAGCGTCTTCAACGCCGGGATCGCCTTTGGATAGGCGCGGAGCTGCATGGCTACCGTCGCCAGCTGATTGAGTGCCTCGTCGTAATCGGGCTGGATCGCCACCGCTTTTTGATAAAATATCAGTGCCGTATCCGGCTGCGCCAATGCATTCAGGATTTCGCCTCTTCCGAAAAAAAGGCTCGCGCGCTCGGGGAAGCGTTTTAGCGCTCTTTCGTTGATAGCGAGTGCTTCGGCCGTATTTTTCAATTTGAGGTTGATCATCGTGCCCTGCTCGTAAGCACGCAGTAACCGCGGATTGACGTTCATCGCATAGTTCAGGCTCGACAAACTCGCCAGTGAATCGCCCTGCTTCGCTTGCAGTATGCCTTTTACATAGTATGCAGAACCATCGTATGGCGCCATTCGCAATGCCTGGTTCAGATAGCCGGCCGCCTCGCCGAAGCGATTTTTAGCCTGCAAAATATCAGCCAGCAGCACATATAGTTCAGGACTGCTTTGCTGCAATGCCTCGGCGCGTTGTGCGTCTTCCAACGCATTGTCGATCTTGCCCAGCTCGCGGTTGATTTTCCCTCGCAGGAGGAAGTACTCACTTACATTATCCTGCTCGTAAATCGACTCATTGATATCATCGAGCGCCTCCGAATACTGTTCACGTTCAAAGTAAATACGCGCCCTTTTGAAATAATTCACGTCGGAATCGATGCCGCGGTTGATCAGGTCGGTCAGCGACAGCAGCGCGTCGTTCTGCCATTGTGCTTTGCCCTTTTTGATCACGGGCGGTATGCGTGTGGATGTGCGCGCATCGCTTTGGCACGACTGTTCGAGTCCGCCCAGTGCGATGAGTAATGCAAATGATAAATATTTCAGATTGTCAGACTTCATTCGCCTCTAAACATTCTGGTCTGAAAAACGCGAAAACACGCCTAGCGGCAGCTTTTTACCAAACGAATCGGGGATGAACAATTCACCAAACTCATGTTTGATCTCCGTCCCGAAATGGGTTTTGATCAGGTTCTCCACGATCAATGCGGAGAAGCCGAGCGAGTACAGGTTAATGATAAAAAAGAAGTTTTTCTCCTTTAATAACTGCGCACATAGCCTCAACAGTTCATTCAAACTCTCTTCCAGGAGCCATTTTTCGCCGTCAGGCCCGCGCCCGTATGCGGGAGGGTCGAGAATGAGGCCGTTGTATTTGTTGCCGCGGCGCACTTCGCGCTGTACAAATTTCAATGCATCTTCCACCACCCAGCGGATATTGCTCAACCCGCTCAGCTCCATATTCTCGCGTGACCAGCTGATCACCTGCTTCACCGAATCCACGTGTGTTACATCCGCGCCCGCCGCCTTCGCGGCCAGTGACGCTATGCCCGTGTAGGCAAACAGGTTCAACACCGATGGCTTTTCCTCCGGCATTTGTTTCAAAGTCCGGGCGATAAAATCCCAGTTGGTAGCCTGCTCCGGAAACACACCCACGTGCTTGAACGACGACAATGCGAGCTTGGTACGCAAATGCAGCTCTTTGGTGCGGTACTGGAACACCCATTTATCCGGCATGTCGCCTTTGGTAATCCATTGCCCTTTTTCCTGGGAGTTCTTATCCTTTTTAAAAACCGCATTGGAACGCTTGTCCCATTCAGCTTCCGAAAGTGATTTATCCCAAATAGCCTGCGGCTCAGGGCGCGAAAGAACATACGGCCCGAATTTTTCGAGTTTCTCAAATCCGCCGCTGTCTATTAACTGGTAGTCGGTATGTTGGTCTGGTGAGAGTAGTATCAAAGTTTTACTTCGGCTTTCGGCTTTCGGCCGTCGGCGCTTTTTTAAGTTGTAGATTATGAAAATGCTCCGTAGAAATAAAGCCGACAGCTGACGGCCGACAGCCGAAGTCTAATAAGCAATCTTATTCAAATAAAACACATTCCTCCGTCCGCGCGTGTTAGGATCTCCCGCTGCGTTCACGATGCGTTGTTCGCCCCAGGCGAGGTAGAAATTGTCGTACCAGTAGTCGATATCATCGGTGCTGGTTTTGCGGACTTTGTCGCCTTCCACGTAGGTTTCATTCGGGATTACGCGGTCGCTGTCGATCACCTGGTTGCCTTTGATGATCTTACTGCGAATGGCACCGTTATGACTGTAAATCAGTTTGGAGTTGCCGTTAGTGAAGGATTGGACTTTGATCTTTTCCTTCAATTCCATGCTTTTTACATTGTCGAAACTAATACTGTTGTCCCAAAGCAGGTTGCCATTCTGGTCCACATCCGCAACGACCGCGTGTGTGTACGTGAAGCCATCGAACACCTGCGAGTTGTAGCCACGGCCTCCGTACATCGGGTTCCAGAGGTAAGGGTTGTAAAGCCCCATACCGAACGGATAACCGTAGCCGCCGTATCCGTAATTGAAACCGCCCATCATACTCGGGTTCTGGTAGCGGTACTCAGGATAGAACACTTCGGCTACGAGGAGGAAATTGTTGGTTTTCGGTACAATATCGTGTACAAGCAACCGGTAGTTCAGTTTCAGGTCGTCACCGCTTTCCTTTTTCTTTCTGATACGCTTTTCCATCTTCTCCTGCTGGCGTTCGCTCAGGAAGTTGAAGAAGTTTTTGAAGTCGGTAAAGCTGTGGTATTTGGTAAAAACCGTTTCGTCGCCGACGATTTTGCTGATATACAGTCCTTGTGACGCCGCCACAGTGCTGCTCTGCATATTACGGTAGCCGTAAGTGCCGATCACAATGCGAACGGAGTCATTCAAAACCTGTAAACGGCCGCTCAGCAAGGAGAAATCATTTTCGGGCTCCACGCTTACCTGCGTGTAAAGCTCGCCGGTTTCTTCGTAGGAACGCGCGACGATTTTGGTCTGGCGCCCCTTTTTAACCGCAAAACAAACATTCACCAAATGCTGTGCTGTGTCCACTTCGACGGTCTGAATGGCGTTAGAACCTTTAATGGCCGAAGGTAATACCCTGGTTTGCTGGGTAGTAAGCTGAGTGTAGATCAAAACCGGCTCGTTACGAACCATGCCGGCCATAAAAACGGAGTAGCCCAGCGTTTTGAAATCCGTGATCTCAAAACGATCGACAGTATTAATTGTAAAAGTTTCTACGAAACCGGGACCGACATTTACCTTCACAATTTGATATAAAGAGCTCCGGTATTTGCTGAAAAGCAGGAAAACGGCCTGCCCGTCGTAGGAGGAAGCGATGTAATCGAGGTTCGATTCGATCGGGCCGTCGATGGACCACACCCGTTCGAGGTTCGTATCGAATTTCTGGACATTGAACGTGCCTTTGTCGGGCTTGGAAATGAGCAGTACGCCCTGTTTACCGAGCGGAACAGCTTGGTAGGCCGTGTTACCGGGCAAAGGAAGTTCAATCCGCTTCACTCCCTGGGCGAAAACCGGCGTGCCGAGGACGCCCAGGAAGAGTAACGGTAAGACCAGCCGCAAAACGGATCGCTTATTTTTTGTCATGTGCCAGGGCAACGATATGATCGAATTCTTCGCGTTTGACCGGTACTACCGACAGTCGCGACAAACGGACCAGGTCCATTTGTTTCAGGAGTTCGTCCTTCTTGATCTGCGCAAGCGTAACCGTGCCGGGAAATTTCTCAACGGGAACGAGGTTCACCACAACCCATCCCGGTTCTTCGGTGGTAGGGTCGGGGTAATGTTCCTTTGAAACCTTGGCAAGCCCAACGACCTCCTTGCCCTCATTGCTGTGGTAAAACAGCACGGGATCGCCTACTTTCATCGCCATCAGGTTGTTGCGTGCGGCGTAGTTGCGGACGCCGTCCCACATACCTTCGCCCTCGGCAACGAGGTGGTCCCAGGAGTACTTAAATGGTTCTGATTTTACGAGCCAATGGTTCATTCAGTGAGTATTTGTAATGAATATGAGTTAAAATGTTAATCTTTCCCGACTAAATCAAGGGAATTTCGGGAATTTGCTGAAATCCGGTTTTCTTTTTTCCAAAAACGAACGCTGGCCCTCTTTGGCTTCCTCGCTGAGGTAGTAAAGCAGTGTGGCATTACCCGCGAGTTCCTGGATACCGGCCTGCCCGTCGAGTTCCGCATTGAATGCGCTTTTGAGCATACGGATAGACAGCGGGCTTTTTTCCTGGATTTTCTTCGCCCATTCCAAAGTCACTGTTTCCAGTTGCTCCAAAGGAACGACTTTGTTCACAAGCCCCATTTGCAATGCTTCGCCGGCGTCATACTGGTCGCAGAGGAACCATATTTCCCGTGCTTTTTTCTGGCCTACCACGCGGGCGAGGTAAGAGGCGCCGAAGCCGCCGTCGAAGCTGCCGACTTTCGGGCCGGTTTGTCCGAAACGCGCATTGTCAGCTGCGATCGAAATGTCGCAGATTACGTGTAGCACGTGGCCGCCGCCGATCGCCCAGCCCGCTACCATCGCGATAACAGCCTTTGGAATGGAGCGTATCATTTTTTGAAGGTCGAGCACGTTCAAACGTGGTACATGGTCGTCGCCGATGTAGCCGCCGTGGCCACGTACCGACTGGTCTCCGCCGGAACAGAATGCTTTGCCGCCCTCACCGGTCAGGATAATGACGTCGATCCGCGGGTCTTCGCGGCAAATGTGCATCGCGTCGATCATTTCGGTTACAGTAAGCGGCGTGAATGCGTTGTGCTTGTGGGGGCGGTTGATACTGATTTTGGCAATTCCTTCGTGAAGTGTAAAAAGGATTTCTTCGTATTCTTTAATGGTTTCCCATTGAACTGTATTGGACATAAATCAGATTGGTAAAATTGAAATAAATGCAATGTGCGGCATGCAATGCGTGGCGTGCGACGCGCAACGCCAGCTTGAAATGTAACATTACGCACTGCCTGAATGCGCGAAATTACTCATTGTTTGGGTTACGTTCAAAAACAAATGAATAACTTTCCACCGCATTAAAAACGGTTATTCGTAACCGGGAACAATGAATCCGCAGAAATCACAGGTATGATCTGGACAACCGGCAAAACACATTGGCAAACGCAGAAAAGGCCGCGAAATCCTTATTTCGCACAGGCTTACGACTTTATGGGAAAATGGCTCGCAGGCGACCGGGAGTTTGTACTCCATACCTCCGGCTCAACGGGCATGCCTAAGCCTATTACCGTCACGCGCAGGCAGCTGGAAGCGAGCGCGGCTATGACGGGCAAGGCGCTTGCGCTCGGGAGTGGTACACGCGCCCTCGTATGCCTGAACGTGGGCTATATTGCCGGACTGATGATGCTCGTTCGCGGACTGGAACTGGGCTGGGAACTGACCGTTACGGAGCCTACCTCGAACCCGCTGAACGGCCTCGACACTGTGGATTTCGATTTTGTGGCAATGGTACCAATGCAATTGCAGGCGATCCTGGAAAATCCGGCGACGGCTGAACAGGTGAGTAAGCTGGGTAAGATACTCCTCGGCGGTGCGCCGGTAAGCCTGGCGTTGGCAGACCGGATCGTAGGTTTGAATGTCCCCGTTTTCCAAAGTTATGGTATGACGGAAACCGTTTCCCACGTCGCATTGAAGACGTTGAATGGGGCGGATGCGAGCGATTCATACGTATTTCTGCCCGGGATTTCCTTTGGCACAGATGAGCGGGGCTGCCTGTTTGTTTCCGGGGCTGTTACCGATGGACAAAAGGTGCAGACCAATGATCTGATAGAGATAACCGGCAATGCATTTCAATGGATCGGGCGGGTGGATAACGTGATCAATTCCGGCGGCGTGAAAATTGTACTGGATCAGACGGATCAGCGGATTGCGCGGGTTTTTCATGATTTGGGTATTCCAAATGCATTTTTCTGCTGGTGGGAACAGGATGAGAAACTAGGACAAAAGCTTGTGCTGGTGGTTGAAGATACCTTGCACCAGGCGCACGCAGGGAAGCTTCCGGCCGAAATTAGAAGTCGCGTTTCGACCTATGAGAACCCGAAACATATTTACTTTGCAAAAGCGTTTGCCAAAACTGTCACGGACAAGATCGACAAACGCGCCACATTTCAACAGTTTTTAAAATCTTCGAATGGATAAGAATCTTCAAATACCAGGTCAGTACATTATTCGCTTTCAAACCGCTCCGGTTGTTCCGGCACCGTTTGCCCATTTCTATACCTTGAAAATGGACATCCAATCAGCTGAGGACCTGCGGGTGGATTTTGATATTGTTTACAACGACCGCGAAGAGCTGACGGAGGACGAAATCTTTGACGAAGGTTTTTCTACGGATGATGATTACAAATGGAAAGGCAGTTTGCCGGCGGTCTGGATCAGTGAGTTTC
>DATMSL010000894.1:0-3001 GCA_035565435.1 Dyadobacter sp.
AATATTTTCTTCAAAAATAGTTAGCACTTCTGATAATTACCAATTACTATTGTCACAAACTGAGACAATAAGAATGAAAACTTTCTTCTTCCTGGCGGCACTTGTGTTGTGCTGCGTGAGTAACACCGGCCTGTTTGCGCAGGGCAACAATGGATTTGCCGTGCAAACAAAAGTTGAAAATGGTACTATTGAAGGCCTGTACGACACCAAAACCGGTCTGCAATACTATCTGGGAGTTCCCTTTGCAAAACCGCCGATAGGCGATCTGCGGTGGAAAGCACCCCAGGCGCCTAACAATTGGACAGGCATAAAACAAACGAAGGCATTCGGGCCGCGTGCCATACAAGCCCCCGTATTCGGCGACATGGGTTTCCGCTCGAACGGGATCAGCGAAGACTGCTTATATCTGAACGTATGGACTCCCGCCAAACGCAATACAGCCGGGCTTCCTGTTTTGGTCTATTTCTATGGCGGCGGATTCGTTGCCGGAGATGGCTCTGAGCCTCGCTATGACGGCGCTGCCATGGCCAGGAAGGGGATTGTCGTGGTTACGGTCAACTATCGATTGGGATTATTCGGATTCTTTGCTCACCCGGAGTTGAGTAAAGAGGCATCCTATAAAGCATCGGGGAATTATGGTTTGCTGGATCAGGCTTTTGCATTGAAATGGGTGAACAAAAACATCGCTGCATTTGGCGGGGACCCTAAGAAGGTGACTATTGCGGGCGAGTCGGCCGGGTCGGTTTCCGTGAGTGCCCAAATGGCTTCGCCGCTATCGAGGAACCTGATAGCCGGCGCAATTGGTGAAAGCGGTTCGGGAATGGGCGCATTATCGGCCGTACCATTGGCCGAGGCTGAAAAGATCGGGGCCGATTTTGCCCAGAAGGCCGGATACGCCTCCCTGGCCCAACTCAGGGCAGCCAGTACCCGCGAGCTGTACGAGGCATACACGGAGTCCAAACGTTTCGGTTTCCCTTCCGTGATCGATGGATATTTCCTTCCAAAGGCTATGCTGGAAATTTTCAAAGCCAAAGAACAGGCGCAAGTGCCTTTACTGGTGGGCTGGAATTCGGCCGAGATTCCGGGAACCGCTTTTACACAAGGTCCTATCAATGAAGAGAATTTGATCAAAAAGGTAAAAGAGGCTTATCCGAATGACTGGGAAGAGGTATTGAAAGTATATCCGCACGGCGATGCAAAAGAAATTGAATGGGCTGCCACAAATCTGGCTTCCGATCGGTTCATCGTTTACAGCACCTGGAAGTGGTTTGACGTACATCGGAAAACCAGCAATCAGCCCGTGTACCGTTACTTATACAGCAAGCTGCGCCCGCCTTTGGTGGACAAAAACCTGACATCCGGCCTGGCCGGCGGCGTCCAGCAGGGCGGCAATAAAATGCCTGAACCCATTGGAGCACCGCATGCCTGTGAGATTGAGTATTGCATGGGAAATCTGGACCTGGTTAAAGATTACGCCTGGACGCCTGACGACTACAAAGTATCGGAAACCATGCTGAACTACTTTGCCAACTTTATCATCAAGGGGAACCCCAACGGCGATAAACTTCCTGAATGGCAGGCATCGCAGCCAAACGATGCGACGCCACCGGTGATGATTCTGAATACAGAGTCGAAAGCGGTAAAATACGACGATGCCCGTTACCTGTTTCTGGATCGAAACAACAGGAGTAACCAGGCGAAATGAATTACAACGGTTTCCAATCGCCTTTCTCGAAAAACACATTGCCGAATTTCGCCGAATGAAAGACGAGGTAAAAACTCCATATTCCGCGATAGGTGGTTGGGTCGTCCGTTACAATGTGATGAGTAGGTGTTTGCATGGTGATGTCCAGCCTTTTGGAGCGATAAGCGGCAGGCGTTTCGACTATTCCACGAAATGTCTTTATGATTTTCGCTCCATGGGTGACATGGAAGTAAATTGAATCGTTTCTTTTTATCTCAAATCGGAAGTTACTGTATTGCCAATCAGCCTGCTTTCCTGAAAAATAGTCGCGTTTGACGACGTAGTTCCCATAATAGTCTTCTTTGTTTAATATTACCTTCGAAGTGAGTGTCCGGGCAAGGGTGGAAAATAACACCAGG
Source organism: Dyadobacter sp. (assembly GCA_035565435.1). Lineage (GTDB taxonomy): Bacteria > Bacteroidota > Bacteroidia > Cytophagales > Spirosomataceae > Dyadobacter. Next base: position 2,104 of record DATMSL010000894.1, read on the forward strand.
CCTAGTATGCCGGCCCAGGCTATCGCAAGCGATTTAATAAAGGGTCTTCTGTTCGTCGACAGCCAAATGATTAAGCATATGGCAGTGAATGGCAGAAAAACAAAAACGACAAGTAGATTAAAGCCAAATCCCATTACGAGCGAAATGTTTCTGAGCCCGCAATATCAGGTATTTAGCTTGATTTTCAGTAATGCTGCGTCATGCGCTGTCGAAATGCGCCGCAAACACAACCACGTGCCAAATCATATCCTTCCCAGCTCCTGCATGATCGTCTTGGCAGCCAAGTCAGCCGCGAGCAAGACGATTTGCTCAGGAGCTCCCTCGAATACGTTTCGGATGGCGATCGACCGCTCTTTGATAAGAATATGAATGAAAATGGTCCCGACGGGCTTCTGGGGTGTTTCACTTCCGCCGGGTGTTGTAAGCCCCGTCACCGCCACCTGGACATCGGAGCTGATCAGGTCACGCAGGCGGAAGGCCAGCTCTCTGGTTACCTCTTCGGATTCAGGTGTAAATTGTTGAATCAGGCCGGGATCAATCCCTAAAACACTCTCTTTCACTTGCGCATCGTAGCAAACAAGTCCACCTTTCAGCATGCCACCCGAATCCGCGCACAATGAAAATTCGGAAGCAAGGCGTCCGGCGGTCGCACTTTCAGCGAAAGCAATGGTTAGCCCACGGTCTTTCAGGGATTTACCGCAGTCAAGTATCAGTTTTGAGGGCATAAATGGTGATGGTTAAGTTGATTCAAATGCCTGGCCTGGTTTTAGTGCAGGCAAGCTGTCAAACCATAAAAAATGTGCCATCATCCAGGGTGAAATAGTTCGCATTGACAGTTGGTGGTTTATCAGGCGACGTGTTTGCAAATTAGGAATCTACGTTGGTTTTTGATGTAAAA
>DATMSL010000895.1:0-1999 GCA_035565435.1 Dyadobacter sp.
GCCCATTTGACTTCATGAAACTTCCTATATACCAAATCGATGCTTTTACTGACAAGTTGTTTGGTGGAAACCCTGCCGCAGTAGTTCCTCTGGAGCAGTGGCTGCCGGAAGAAACGATGCTCGCCATCGCCGCCGAAAACAACCTCGCAGAAACCGCTTTCTATGTCCCGACCGAAAATGGCTTCCATATCCGCTGGTTCACGCCGACGGTAGAAGTGGATCTCTGCGGGCATGCGACACTCGCAGCAGCATACGTGATTTTCAACGTTCAGAAATACGAAGGTCAATCCATCAGCTTTGATTCGCGAAGCGGCGTATTGACCGTCGACTGCAAGGAAGATTGGCTTACATTGAATTTCCCTGTGGATCAATACCACATCGCCGTACCGCCTCCGGGACTCGTTGAAAGTCTTAAAAACACGACACTCCTGGAAGTTTACAAAGGCAAAACCGACTACCTGGTTGTCCTCGAATCGGAAGAAGTGGTGAGGGACCTTGATTTTGACATCATTATCCTATCGACCATCCCGGCACGCGGCGTCATCGTAACTGCCGCTGGCGATGAGGTGGATTTCGTCTCCCGTTTCTTCGCACCACAATCCGGCATTGACGAAGATCCGGTAACAGGCTCCGCGCACACCACTTTGATCCCCTACTGGGCCGACAAGCTTTCCAAAACGCAACTGAATGCACGCCAGCTCTCACGCCGGGGCGGCTTTCTGAAATGTGAATTGCAAGGCGACCGCGTTTACATCGGCGGTCAGGCGAAGTTGTATCTCAAAGGCGAAATCCTGGTAGACTAGGCGTCCCCGACTAGGCGCCGCCGGCTAGGCGTCCCCGACTGGGCGTCCCCGACTAGCTTCTTTTATTTCCCGCAAATTTCGTGCGTTGGCCGGCATACAAGCCCGCAACCACCAGTACCGTACCGACGACGGTGTACATTGTCACGGGCTCGCTCATAAGCCACCAGGCGAAGAAAAATCCGAAAAGCGGGCAAAGGAATAACCAAAGCGAGGCCTTGACCGTATCGATACGCAACAAGTAAAACCAGCATATCAACCCCACAATCGAAACTGCCAGACTGAGCCACAGTACCGAGCCCCAAAAGACGGGGTCCCACCGGGTAGCACCAAAATCGGCCATTCCCAAGGTGAATGGCAACAAGAAAACCCCACCCAGAAAAACCTGCCAGCCATTAATGAGCAAATTGGGCAACTCCCACTTCACAGTAGCATAGTAAACGCTCGCGGCCGACACGGCCACCATGCTGATGAGCAACAATGTAATACCTCCAATGGTGGTATAGCTGTCAGCCAGCAAAGGGTAAGTTGCTACCGCCACGCCGGCCATTCCCAGAATGATCCCCGCCCACTCTTCCGCTTTCGGCTTTCTCTTCAACCACCACGACGACAAAAGTACAATAATCAGCGGATTGGTTGACACCGCCAGACTGCCGATACCCGCAGCGGTATACTTCATCGCGTACACGTACAGGCCCAGGTAAAGCGTTGTATTCAGGAAACCGAATAATGCGAGTTGCTGCCATTCCTTTTTTGTAGGCAGCCGGTAGTCCGGATTTTTGGCGAATAAGTACGAAAATGATAGCAGCAAGATACCAGCTATAAAGAACCGAACGTTTGCCAGTATCAAAGGAGCCGCCGATTGCACGCCAAACTTCGTTGCCACGGAGGCCGACGACCAGAGAATGGAAAAGAGAAGACCGATACCGATGTTTTTCACACGCAAGACTAATAACGATCCAAAATTACAAGTTGTACTTCGGCTTCCGCCCCCACTTTTTATATTTTTGGGTATGATTAACAAAAAAAATGCGCTGCGGGCGGTGCTCATGGCCCTGCTTTGCGTCCCGGCGCTGCATCTGCATGCCCAGAACCAGTGGACTTACGACTTCAACAACGGCTTCCTGCCCATTGAAAATGGCGGCCCAGCATTAAAACCACTCGGGCGTCCCGGGCAAATCATCAAAGAACAGATCCCC
>DATMSL010000896.1:0-2650 GCA_035565435.1 Dyadobacter sp.
ATTCCATCCAGTGATAGAATGCCTGATTGGGCAGTACATTTACGAATACTTCTTTCAATGCGTGACGGCGCTCTACGGCATAATCGTCATTGAGTTCCGCGAGTTTGGCGTCGAGTTTTTGTTTTAGAACTTCTGCATCCACATTCGATTCCTCCACGCCTACGTACCAATCGTGCGCGAACAGGCTGCCGTGCTCGATGCCGCAAACGGTAAATTCTTTCACCGTAATACCCATTTCACGCGAAACGAGGTCGATCGCTTTGTTCATATTGTCGACCGAGAGGTGCTCGCCGCAAAGGCTCAGATAATGCTTTGTGCGACCTGTAATCACAATTTCGCCACGTGCTTTGTCGACGAATTTCAGCGTATCGCCGATCAGGTAACGCCAGGCCCCTGAGCAGGTCGAGAGCAATAATGCGTATTCTTTTCCTTCTTCCACCTGGTCGATCATCAGCGTCTCGGGATTGTCGAGCATGGCGCCGTCGGAGTCGAAGTTTTGAGGAGTAAAGGGGATAAACTCAAAGAAAAGTCCGTTATCACACACCAACTCCATACCCACTGCACCCGGGCGCGACTGATAGGCGATAAACCCCTCGGAAGCCAGGTAGGTATTGATATAGGTCATCGGCTTGCCCAGGAGTTTCTCGAAACCTTTGCGGTAAGGCTCAAATGAAACCCCGCCATGCGCAAAAACCTGCAAATTCGGCCAGATTTCGTGGATGTTCTTGACATTATAATGTGCGATGATCTTTTCGAAAAGGAGCTGGATCCACGCAGGCACGCCTACCACGAAGCCAATGTCCCATTCGCTCGCTACGCGTGTGATCTCTTCCAGTTTCAGTCCCCAGTCGCGCTGCGCTGCAATTTTCTGGCCCGGTTTATAGTAGGGGCGGAACCAGCGCGGGATTTGCTGGATTTGAATACCACTCAAATCACCCGCTAAACTTCCGGTATCATGCGGATTCAGGTTGGTACTGCCGCTGAGCATCAGGAAGCCTTTTTCGTACAAATCCGGTGGGAGGTCTTTATAATGCCCTAATGACAAAATCTGGCGAATACTCGTCTTTTGAATCGCCTTCGTCATCGCTTTCGTCACAGGGATCTGTTTCGAAGCCGCTTCCGAAGTTCCCGAACTCAATGCATAGTATTTCACCGTGCCGGGCCAGCACACATCCTTATCGCCTTCGAGCGATTTATGCCACCATTCGTTGAATATCTTATTGTAGTCATAGACAGGCACTGTGCGCTTGTAGAGCTCGTAAAATGCGCCTTTTTCACCGAAAAGAATGGTGGAAAGCAGTTCGTCGAAATTGTATTTCTCGCCGAACTCGGTATATCTGGCCTTGGCCAGGAGTTTGGCCAAAGTTTTTTTCTGCTGCTGGTGTAAACTTGCCTTGCGGCGGTTGGCAACGATGTTGCTGAAATGGATGCCTTTCTTTAATAAACTGCCTACTAATGCCATAGCTGTTGGTTAAATTACAAATCCCAGGTCGATAGCTTTTTCAACGCTTCATACTCTGTCAGATCATATTGACATGGCACCACCGAGATATAGTTATTATCCAGTGCCCAGACATCGGTGTCTTCTTTCTCCGTATCAAAATTGACAAATTCGCCGGCCATCCAGAGGTAGCCGCGACCGTTAGGGTCGACACGGTAGTCGAATTTCTCCTGCCATTTGGCATGCGCCTGGCGGCACACTTTGATACCTTTCAGCGCCAGGTCTGTTTTGGCAGGAATGTTCACATTTAATGCAATGCCGTTTGGAATACCATTTTTCAAAGCCTCTTCCGTAATCGCCTTGATATAGGGAATGGCGTGACTGAAATCCGCATCCTCCCTGAAATCGCAAAGCGAGAAACCGATCGCCGGGATGCCTTCGATCGCAGCTTCGATGGCCGCGGACATGGTGCCGGAATACAACACGCTGATCGAACTGTTGCTGCCGTGGTTGATTCCACTCACGACGAGGTCTGGCTTGCGGTCTTGCAATACGTAGTTTTTAGCCAGTTTTACACAATCCGCCGGTGTTCCCGAGCATTCGTATTCCGTCACCTCATCAAAAATATGGGTGGAATAAAGCCTGAGCGGTTCACCGATGGTAATGGCATGGCCCATTCCGGATTGCGGGCTGTTGGGAGCGACCACGATCACTTCGCCCAGCGTCTGCATGATTTCAACCAGTGTTCGGATTCCTTTGGACGTTATTCCGTCGTCATTTGTAACTAAAATGAGGGGTTTCATATATTTCTACTGATCGGGTGTTTAGGTGCTTCATGCGATCTCGTCTGCCGGCTCAGTAACATGGTTTTTAAGTGAATAAATATTTAATTGCGCTTTTCAAGCTGCCAAATTTAAGCAATATGCCTTCATTCGCAACACTACAAGCATCGGTCGCGGACATTCCGACCATCATCGAAATCCAGGAAAAAACATGGGAACCCACTTACCGTGACATCCTTAGCAAGGAGCAGATCGATTTTATGTTCGAAAAAATATATTCTCCCGAATCCCTCGCGGACCAGATGGAATCCGGCCAGCAATTTATGATCCTGCTAAGCGACGAAACGCCCGTAGGCTTCTCGTCAGTATCGAAAGAAAAGCCCGGGAAGTTCAAATTACACAAAATATATGTGCTTCCCGCCACGCA
>DATMSL010000897.1:0-3009 GCA_035565435.1 Dyadobacter sp.
AGAAAAGACACTTTATTCCACAGGGCATAAATATCACGTTCGACTTCACCCATGCTTTGATAAATCCCCTGAGCCTTGGCGAAATTAACCCCCTCGGCTTGCATTTTTCCTGCTGCGTTGGCAAATACATCTGCGATACTCAGTGTAGTCACGCGCGGTTTTGAAGGGTCCTTTCTCTTAAACTCGGTGATTCCCGACGAATTGGCGATGTAATAGAGCCTGCTGAGGGCCTGGTAATCCTGCAACATTACCCGTAGCCGCACGGCCTCCTCCCCTTCGATATCGTCGATGCTATTGTAGTACCCCTGTGCCATCCATGGAAAAAGGTCGGGCCAGTTGGCGATCCAGACGCCCAATGGAACGTACCCCTTGGTGCTTACTTCCTTTCCCGTCTTGGCATTTTCATTTAAAGCGAGGGCCTCGGTCGAAAGAAAACCGGCGTAGGAGTCTATCGCCAGGTTCCCGAACGCTTCATCCCGTTGTTCTTCTTTGGGCTTTTTCTTCCTGGGTGGAATGAGGGTATCAATATCACTTTCTTCTACTTTTTCTGCAAACTCGTCGAGCTTTTTCTTGTCTGCCGGCTGGTCAGCCTGCCGCAGGAACTCGTCGAGGGTGAGGTTCGGGTTTTCTTTTCTGGCTTTGTCGTAAGCCGATGCCTTCGCCAATGCATTCAACCCGTCCAGGTCTTTGATTTCACCCACTTTACCGGCAATGTCATTCCCCGGTTTGGGTTTTACAAAATCAGGTATGGAAGGCGCCCCTTGGGTAATTTTCATATCCGGCGCCTTGTCCATTACTTTCACGTCGGCCAGTTCACCGAATGATTTGCCCGCCACTTGATCGAACCATTTATCAATCTGCGGCCCAATAACAGACCCACTGCTGTCGTGCGTGCAATGCACGGAAACCTTCGCGTCACCGCTCGACTGGCCGCCATCGTAAGTTGCCTTCACCGCCACGGACGCGAAGGTATTGGCATACGAAAAATCGGCCTGACCGCCATATTTCCATGATTTTGACTCGCTCTCCGAGTTCATAACCATTTGCACGTATCCGAATGCGCCCCAGGTAACCCCTACAACCAGACCATCACCGAATTCACGCGTAAACTTCTCCGATTTTTCTATCCATTGGGCTACGAGCTCTTTCAAAGCCTTATTTTGAGGATCATCGTTCCGCAAAACGCTCAACAAATCCTGGCCCGATTGAGAAGCCGCTTTCGTTACTTCGTTGTAGGCCGCCAATACTGCGACTATACCTTGCTGGCAAGCCAGATTCAGGCCTGCAATGAAATCGCTTGCCGTAAGCGCCTCAAAATTGATGTACTCTACTCCTCCCACGGCCATCGCGTTGTAGTTTACCGTTACCGATTTACTGCTCACAGCCGACGATGCCCCGACATAGGCCGACAATGAAGATTTAAGCAAGCTTACCCCCGAAACACCATAAGCGCCAGACATACCAAACGATCCCTGGTTCATTTTATCCGAATACACGTAACTGCTTTCGCCGGACATGGATTTCTGGGTTTCTTCCTGGGAAATCATCACGCTAATGGGGGCAGCCACTACACTTGCGCTGAATTTCCCGGTAGCGGCATAGATCGTTGAGCCCATATTGACACCGTACAGGGGATTAAGTCTTTCGGAATTACTCATGATGTATTCTGGAAAAATGGCTTAAAAGTTACACTGAATGATGCTGCGGGCTATTGCCGCGTCGAGGTAGTCTATGTACACGATGTTCGGCCGGAGTTTGTCCGGTTGCTTCCGGCGCTCTCCCAGCACTTTATCCAGTTCCGGGTTGGCTTCCTTTGCCAGTTCTTTCACCGAACCTGTAAAGAAAGTCCCGGCGTCGGGCGTAAGCGTCCAGGACAGCAGGAAGAGGTAATCCTTACCTAATCCGCCGTATTGATCCAGTTTCGCCAACTGGTCATGCTTCATTTTTTCCAGCGAGGTGGTTTTGGAATAGGAGTCATACACCGTGATGTTGGGTCCGGCATAGCCAGCCCCATCGTGGTACCGGAATCGTCCCGACCGGGCGCTGAGATGTTCGGGATAGTCAAAAACCAGGATAAACTTTCCCCTGCAATCGCCTAATTCGACCTCCGCCAGGTTGACGTCATATCGGGAATACGTGAACACATACGGCCGGAAACGGATATCGGCCAGAAATTGGTCAATCCGGTCTTTGATCTCCCGTTCATTGTGCCGGTTGGTGCGGATGTGGGAGAATTTAAGGATAAAAGTTTCCGAAGGATGCGACCGGATAAACTCGACGGATTGATCCAGAACAGCAGACAACGGTTGCCCGTTGCAGCCTGAGTCACCCGTTCTGTGATAGGTAACCAGTTCGTGGTGATCGTAGTCCACCCTGATATCGAAATACCGGGAACCAGCTCCCAACTGACCCTGAATGTTCAGTTCCTGGGTCCTGGATATCCCTGGATTGAGATCGCCTCCTGCTCCGCAGTGGTCCGTCTGGGACATGCCGGCGTCGTGGCTGCCGGGCATAACGATTCCGTTTAGCCTCGTGTTGCTGTCCAGCAGGCCCATCCAGGCTGCCGTATCAACCATATACGCTGCCAAATTGCTACCGCTGTCTTCCGGATATTGCGTTACCATACATCAGGACGTTATACCAGAAACAACTCGAAAGTAATGTCCTGGTCGTGACCCTTGAAACTGCCTTTGATGTCGTGACCCATTGCGTCGGCAGGGCTGGCTGTCACACGGTACGAACTCGTGGCACTGCCCATAGGATGGTTGTAATAAAATTCAACCGTAGTCTTCCCGCCGTCGGTTTCATAAACGACCGTTCCCTCGGGACCGACCAGCTCACCTGATTTGTTGCTACAAGTCCAACTACCCGACGCTTGAATCGTGCCCGGGGGATCGGTGGTAAATTTGCCGTGTTTACGATCTTTGTTTTTAAAGGTCAACACCTTGTTGGTATTGTTATTAACGGTCATCTTCACTTTTCTGGTCATGGGCAGGGTAATGGTTTAGC
>DATMSL010000898.1:0-1603 GCA_035565435.1 Dyadobacter sp.
AATTGGCGGGTTGGAACCAGCATAAGCTGGCCAAGGCTTTGAAAAAATCGGGCAAAGCCGTGATATCAAACTGGGAAAACGGCAGGAACGATCCTTCGCTCGCAGAGCTCCGGATGATGGCCGAGCTCTTCGACACAACGGTCGCTCAGCTCGTCGGCGAGGTGCCGATGTTCGAAGAACCCCGCGAACAGTATATCATGATCAAGAAGGACGACCTGATCGACCTTCAACGCAAGGCGCTCGAACTCGAAGCCGACCGGATCAATACCCTGAAAGAACAATTGGAACAAGCGCAGAAAGGCGAAGAGCCCGGCGAGGAACCTGCATCATAATGCCAGGTTCCGCTGAAACAACGACCGGAAACCCAATGCACAGGTACAGCTGGTGACGATCAGCAGGATCCACAAAGCGCTGTACCCCCAATGCCCGGCCACGTATGCTCCGATAACGGGGCCGATGATCTGTGCAACAGCCTGGGCCACCGAATAGGCGGCCGAATACTTACCCCTGTTCAGATCGCTCGCGCGGTTCATGACGAAAGTACTCAGGTAAGGGAAAGCCAGCATTTCGCCTGTCGTGAACAACACGACCGTCGCGACCGCCAGGATTACCGGTAAAACATGCGGCACAATCAGTGCCAGGAATGCCATCGCACTGAAAAGCGGGCCTGATATCATGTAAAAGTAATCGGGTTTCCGGTTGGCCAGGTTTTGCACCAGCACCATTTCGAACAGCGCGATGATCAGCCCGTTCATACCCAGCATAATCCCGATGGTCGATTCTCCAATGCCCATTTCTTCCTTCCAGTACACCGGCACAAGCCTGAACAACACTACAAAGCATAGCATATAGAGTGTAACCATTACAAGGAAGCGTACAAAAAACGCATCCTTCCAGGGAGAAGCCGTACTTATATTGGCCTCGACGGGAAGCTCGCTTTTCGTAACGTGCTTTCTTTTAGGCAGCAGTATCACGATGAGCAAACCAGCGAGCACATATACTACACCGTCAACCCAGAACAACAGGTGATAGTTAATGGCCGCGAGTAACCCTCCCACTCCGGTACCGAAGCCGAAACCGATATTGGTAGCAAGGCGATTGAGTGCGTAAGAGCGTATGAGGTTTTCCGGTGCCGAGTAGGCGGCAATAGCCGTTTGATTCGCCGGTTTGAATGCTTCCACAAAAAAACTGAGAACGACTATCAACATACAAAGTAGTTCGAAATCGGTTACGAAGCTGAAAAGGGTAAAGAACACACCGCTCAATATCAGGCTGCCGATTTGCACGGGCTGAAAACCCAGCTTATCCGTCAGGTAGCCGCCCGCCATTGCCCCCAGGACTGAGCCAACGCCGAACAGCGTAATAATAAGCCCCGCGTCCTCGATACTCCGGTGCAGGCTTTGGGTAATATACATACTCATAAAGGGTACGGCCATATACCCGCACCGATTCACCAAAATCACCAGGCTCAGCAACCAGGTTTCCCTGCTGAGCCCGGTGAATGATACCCTGTAAGCATCAATAACTTTCTTGATCATAGCAAATCCTTGATAATCTTTACGCTTTCTTCGAGTTCTCCCGAATCCGAAGAAGCGAATCCAAG
>DATMSL010000899.1:0-8364 GCA_035565435.1 Dyadobacter sp.
ACAAATCCTTTGGCTTAAAAAACTCCAAAAATTGTTCAATTTTTTAAATCATTTCCGTCGGTTTAAACCGAAGGGTATAGATTGGTATAATGTTGCGAAATTCGCATCCCGCCAATCCATTCCCGGCAGTTTCAACTGCCGGATCAGAATCATAAGCGATTCTCATTAAAAGAAAGATAACTATTTTTGATCAGATCGATATTAAAATTTTATATGCTTCATAAAACCCGCGGTATCGCGTTGAGCTACATCCGGTACAAGGAATCTTCCATTATCGCGAAGATCTACACGGAAGCCTTTGGTATCCAGACTTATATCGTCAACGGCGTGCGAAGCAGCAAGTCCAAAACCAACCGGATCGCCTTCTTTCAGCCGCTTACATTGCTCGATCTGGTGGTGTATCACAAGAATAAGGAGGACACCATCCATCGCATTTCCGAGATCAAGTGCTATGCGCCGTTCTTCTCGATACCTTTTGATGTAATAAAATCGGGCCTGGCGCTTTTTATGACCGAAATGCTCGGTAAAACTTTGCGTGAGGAAGAGAACAACGAGCCATTGTTCCATTTTATTGAACAATCGGTGCTTTATCTCGACGAGGCCGGGACTGGTTTCGAAAATTTTCACATTCAGTTCCTGATGCAATTGGCGCATTATCTGGGGTTTGGCGTGGAAACGGCCGAGGATTTGGAAAGTGAGCTGAAAGACAACCATTTTCCACACCTGCCCGATGCACAAGAGCATATGGCTACGGTGCAAATGCTGGACAATGGCTACGGTTTGTCCATTCCGCTGGACAGGTCACGGCGGATAAATATCCTCGAAAAGATGATTTTCTTTTACAAAATCCACATGGATGGGCTCGGGGAAATCAAGTCGCTGGATGTTTTGAGGGAAGTTTTGCGCTGAAAATTGCTTCCGGCTGAAATTGGCATAATTTTGATAACGTATAGGGTAACTCCATCAAACCGAATGCAATGAAACATATACTGACGATCGCCTTTTTGCTTATTTCTTTGATGACATTCGCCCAGGAACGCCTGCCGCAGGAACGCCTGCCGCAAGTGCCCAAGGGCGCATGGAAATCGCAGGAACCTACCGGTAGCGCTTCAACACTTATTGTGGCTGATAGTTACATGGTGATTGCTTCTTACAGTATCGGTAACAAGTATTTTGAAAGGACCGAGGGCGGCCCGTTCACGATGAATGGGAACAAAATGACTTACACGCCCGAGTTCAATTCGGCGGATACAGCCAAAATCGGCATTCCTATCGAGTTCACGGTAACGGTGAAAGACGATATCCTGACATTGCGTTACGAAGAGGCGATGGTCTGGATGCGCGTCGATGACGCTACCAGTAATGCGCCGATGGCGGGAGCCTGGCATATTACCGAACGTGACAATGGGCAGGGTACGCTGGTTAAAATACATCAGGAGGGGACGCGGAAAACGCTTAAACTGCTTTCAAAAACCCGCTTTCAGTGGTTTGCGATCGACCCTGGGGTTAAGAAATTTTATGCAACCGGCGGCGGTACCTATACGGCTAAGGACGGAAAATACACCGAAAACATTCAGTTCTTTTCCAAAGACAACAACCGTGTAGGTTCTTCACTGAAATTCGATTTCAAGCTCGACAATGGTCGTTGGGACCACAGCGGAAAGAGCAGTGATGGTAAGCCGATTCACGAGATCTGGGAAAAGATCCCTTGATATTCATTCGATCACCTCGGCGTCTTTCAGAATGTAGTTGAGGTGATCGACATCATTCGCGTTGAGCGCCAGTTTGCCGCGCACTGTCAGTACTTCGTCGGTGCGGAAACGCTGTTTCTTCTTTCTGAACTGCAATTCGATGATCGATTCCGGGCCTGCGCCGCCACAGAAAAAGCAGGCGGCCATCGGTTTCGCAGAAATCACGTAAATATTGTCGTTTTCATCCACGGGGATCATGTACCCGCGGATACTGATCTCTTTGCCTTGCAACGCATTGACCGACGGCCCGAAAGTAGGGTAGAGGAAATACATACTCAGCTCCTTATTCAGTTTGCGGGTGAACCGTACGTCCGTCAGGCGCTTCCAATTGATATTAATGGGCTCCGCAGCGAATGCAAATGCAAAGAGCGGAGTGAGCAGGATTGCAAGTTTCTTCATTTTCGCGGGTTGTCGTGTGCTGTGATGGCTTGCTGCAACTCTAAAATCGCTTCTTTCGATTGCCGCTGGTAATCCAGCATCGACGCGTCGGTCATTGATGGTGCCGTTTTATGCTCGTGTACGCCATGCGCGTGGTCATGTGCATGAGCGAAGCCAGGCACTTCGATCACATTCTCTTCCCAAACTTCGATCAGGTTTTTCAAGCTGTCAATCCGCGATTTTTCCAGATCATCCGTTGCCAATGGTGCAAGGCTGTCGAGTTTTTGTTCAAGGTGTTTTGAGATTTTCATGGCTTCAAGATGCAAACGGTTGGCTTCGATAAGCTCGCGGCTTTTTTCGTTCCCCGACGAGCAGGAAAGGGTCGTAAGGACGATTATGAGCAGGGAAACTGGATAAACGAGATTCATTTCGGATGGAACTTCATTAAATGCAACAATGTTGCAAAAATGAATTAAATACTTTTAACACGCAATAGCCGCGTCCATTTTTCTTCCGTTATGCGAAGCTTTTATTCTCTGTCATTCAGTTTGATAATTACCCTTTTACATATAGGTTGCTGCCTGCTACCGTTGGTATCGCTGGCGTCTTTACCGGTTTTCAATACCGGTTTTCTGGGCAGGCACCAGCTGCTATTTACTATTCTGCAATGGACGATGTTCCTCTGGCTGAGCGGCCGGTTAGTCAGTTTTTACTTTTGGAAAAAGAACTTTCATAGTCGAATGGAGGCCGTATCGTATGTGATTGGATGGCTTATCGCATTATCAGGGCTAGTTATCAGCCGGTGGGAGCCATTCAAAAGCGAAGAGCAAATTCTGGCTGGGCAGCACTTCGAACGTTTCAAATCCCAAAGGCAGCTTCGCGTCGACTTGACGGGTACATATAATGAAGAGAAACTGCTCACGGACTTACACCAGATCGAAGGCATTGGCAAAGAAAGCATTGGCCTGGAAAAGCACGTGGTGACGCTTTCGTATCACAAGGAAAAGGTGTCGGCCGGAGAGATTTTTGAGATATTGAGGAGTAAGGGTTATTTGAAGTGACCGTTTATGTGCACAAGAGTTATTTAGATTTATTCAAAACAATTTTCGCTAAACATTTGAATCATTCTAAATAGGTAATATATTTGCCTCAGTTTTAACGGCAATGTGAATGAGCGCTTTTACAATTAGTGATTACAATGTGGGGTCGGAGCAGGGGTGTTTCTGGATGAAAAGCTTCGAAGACAGCACCGAATGTGTGTTTAAGAAGTGTTGCGAGAAATACAAGAAGAAGGGCAAGCATTGTAAAAAGTGCCCTAAGAAGTAACATCGCTGTTACACTTTTTGACTAGTAATACAGTTCATGGTGAATAATTGTAAGAGAGGGAATGCCGGCTGAGCGTTCCCTTTTCTATGCTGGAGACTTCTCAGATCTTCCTTTTTAACTCAAAATTCTGCCCCAGGTAAACGCGCCGCACCACTTCATCTTCCGCCAGTTCTTCTGCAGTCCCTTGTTTCAATATTTTTCCTTCGAAAAGCAGATATGCCCGGTCGGTAATCGACAAGGTTTCGTTCACGTTGTGGTCGGTGATGAGGATACCGATGTTTTTGTGTTTCAGCTTGGCCACAATGCTCTGAATATCTTCTACGGCAATGGGGTCAACACCTGCAAAGGGCTCATCAAGCAGAATGAACTTGGGATCCACCGCCAGCGACCTCGCGATTTCCGTCCGGCGACGCTCGCCTCCCGAAAGAACCATCCCCTTGCTCTTGCGTACATGTCCGAGGTGAAATTCTTCAATTAGCTCCTCTACTTTCTGTTTTTGGTCTGCTTTGGAAAGATCAGTCATTTCGAGAACGGCTTTAATGTTCTCTTCGACGGTCAATGTGCGGAAAACGGATGCTTCCTGCGCGAGGTACCCGAGCCCGAGTCGCGCGCGCTTGTACATGGGCAGGTCGGTGATATCCTTATCGTCGAGGTACACTTTTCCGCTGTTAGGTTTCACCAATCCAACGGCCATATAAAAGGAAGTGGTTTTCCCCGCACCATTCGGCCCGAGCAGCCCGACGATCTCGCCCTGCTCGACCTGATAGCTTACATTATTATTAACAAGACGAACCCCGTATTTTTTCACGAGGTTTTCGGTTCTTAGTATCATCGTTCGTTTAAGTTCTTCCTCAATGCAGCTTAATGTCTTTCAACGAAAGCTGTAAGGTTTTCTTGTCGCGGAAATTGTTCTCTTCGAGGCAATAGCAGATGGAGAACGGCCTTCCATTGATAATATCAGGATAAAAATGCCCCATTCCGAAGCCGACGGCCGTGAAAACCGCCGAGTCATTTTGTTTTACATCAAACTTGATGTGCTTTTCCTTCATCAACATCGGCCGTCCGACGAGCGTCATATTCCGTGATTCGAAAACCGGCGTCATATTCCCCGGCCCGAACGGCCCCATTTGACGAAGTATGTTGTAAAATTTCGGGGTAATGGTTTCCAGTTCGAGCAGCATATCGACATTGATCATCGGTACCAACTGGTCCGGCTGAATTCGACTGCTCACAATATCGTTGAACCGTAATCTGAACGCCTCTACATTATCGAGCGGTAATGTGAGGCCAGCGGCAAAAGTGTGCCCGCCATATTGTTCCAAAAGATCGGCACATTCTTCGATCGCCTCATACACATCAAATCCCGGAACCGAGCGCGCAGAGCCGGCCGCTTTTCCGTGTGATTGCGTTAGAATGATTGTCGGGCGATGGTATTTTTCGATGCATCGGCTGGCCACGATTCCGATCACGCCTTTGTGCCAGTCTTCCTTATATAATACGGTACTTTTCGCATTCGAAAACCATTCGTCGTTTTCGATCATGAAAAGCGCCTGCTCGGTAATGCTTGAATCGAAATTGCGGCGCTCGCTGTTGTGCTTGTTGATTTCTTCTGCGAATGCAATGGCTTCCTCGTCGACTTCGGAAAGCAAAAGTCTTACCGCTTCTTTCGCGTGCTTAATGCGCCCGGCTGCATTAATGCGCGGCCCGAGCCCGAAAACGACGTTTGTGATATCCAGCGCACCACTAATGCCCGAGATTTGAATCAATGCCTTGATCCCCGTTCTCGGTTGTACATTGAGCCTTTGCAGCCCATAATATGCCAGAACACGGTTTTCCCCGGTAATGGGAACAATATCCGAAGCGATGCTGACGACAAGCAGATCGAGATAATCATACAGCATTTCAGGATTGAGCCCCTGTTTGATACAAAATGCCTGCAAAAGCTTGAAACCAACGCCGCAGCCTGTCAGCTCTTTATAAGGATACAAACAATCCTCGCGTTTTGGATCGAGTACGGCGGCGGCTGGCGGAAGTTCGTCACCAGGGCGGTGGTGGTCACATATAATAAAGTCTATACCTTTTTCGGCGGCGACTGTTACTTTGTCAACCGACTTTATGCCGCAGTCGAGGGTTACTATTAATGTATAGCCATTGGCCGCCGCCCATTCTACACCTTGCCAGGAGACGCCATAGCCCTCCTCGTAGCGGTCGGGGATGTAATAGTCGAGATTGGGATAAATCCTTTTGAGAAAACCGTAGAATAGTGCGACCGAAGTGGTACCATCTACATCGTAATCTCCATAAACCAGTATTTTCTCATTGGAATCGATCGCTTTGATCAAACGTTCCACGGCCTGCTCCATATCTGCCATCAGGAACGGATCGTGTAAATGCTTGATCTCGGGACGGAAGAAATCGCGGGACTGGTCGAAATCAAGAATGCCGCGCTGAACCAAAAGCGTTGCCAGCGAGGGACTTACTTTCAAAGATTCGGCGAGTCTCTGTGCAACCTGTTCTTGTTCAGAGGTAAAGGAAGGGTAATGTATCCAGCGCTTTTCAATCATAGGGCAAAGATAATCGGAATCCGGAATGCTTGCTGCCAAAATGTGCAATCGGATGATCCATCGGAAAAAGCTAACCGAAAGGTCTTATCTTTGCAAACTATTAACATATTTTAAGCCCATGCCACGTCTTCTGGCGATTGATTACGGTGCCAAACGCAGCGGAATAGCCGTGACTGACCCGTTGAAAATTATCGCAACCGCGCTCGATACGGTCCCTACGCATCAGCTCGCCGATTTTCTCAAAAAATATACGTCGGGTGAGCAGGTGGAGGCCTTTGTGGTTGGGATGCCCAAGAAACTCGATAATACCGACAGCGAAAATGCCGCGAGGGTTACGGCTTTTGTAAAGACATTACAAAAAGCATTTCCCGAAATCCCAGTGCATTTGCACGACGAGCGGTTTACATCGTCTATGGCGCTGCAATCGATGATCGCTTCGGGCTCTAAAAAGAGCGACCGGCGCGATAAAGGCAATATCGACAAAGTAAGCGCGACGATCATTCTCCAGTCGTTCATGGAAAGCCGGAGGTAGAATTTGTAAGTAGTACATATTATATAGGTAGCAAAAGTTTTAATAAGCATGATTTATCCAATAGTTGCATACGGTGACCCGATCCTGAGAAAGCCAACCCGTTTTATCGAAAAGGATGAAGTGGATTTGAAGAAACTTTCGGAGGATATGTTCGAAACCATGCACGGCGCGAACGGCGTGGGCCTGGCTGCCCCGCAGATTGGTCTGAATATCCGCATTTTCGTGGTCGATGGTACCCCGTTCGCCGAAAGAGATGAGGAAGACGAAGATGACGAGCCGGATTTGTCGTTGGTCGATTTCAAAAAGGCCTTCATCAATCCCGAGATATTGGAAGAAACCGGTGAAGAGTGGGCGTTCGAAGAGGGCTGCCTGAGTATTCCCGGTATCCGCGGCGACGTGTACCGTCCCGAGACACTCCGTATCCGCTACCGCGATCTGGATTGGAACGAGCATGAAGAAACCTATTCAGGCATGGCCGCACGCATTATCCAGCATGAATACGACCATTTGCTCGGTAAGCTGTTCGTGGATTACCTGCCCACGCTCAAAAAGCAGTTCATCAAGAAGAAACTGACCGATATCTCTAAAGGAAACGTGGACGCGGATTACCGTATGCGTTTCCCAGGCCGCAGATAGATTTAACCTATACGATATTCGGTCATGCAGGAAAATAAGGAAATCCTTTCCATTGCATTGGTTCAGGCTGATCTGCATTGGGAAAATGTGACGGCCAACCTTGCCTCCTTTGAAGAAAAGCTGGCTGCATTGCCGGAGCCTGTCGACGTGATCGTGCTTCCGGAAATGTTCAATACCGGTTTTACGATGGACACCTCGCTCGCCGAACCGATGAACCTGACCACCACCCGCTGGATGAAGCAAATCGCTAAACAGCATAATGCATTGGTGGTGGGAAGCTTCGCGGTAAATGATGGAGGCAATTTTTTTAACCGGCTGCTTTGCGTACGTCCGGACGGTACCTATGCGCATAGCGACAAGCGGCACCTTTTCACAATGGGGGAGGAGACCAAGCATTATACCGCGGGCAATGCGCGGCTTACGATAGAATGGAGAGGCTGGAAATTATGCCCGCTCGTGTGCTATGACCTGCGGTTCCCCGTTTGGAGCCGCAACCTGCAAAGCGATCCTTACGACATCCTATTATACGTAGCCAACTGGCCTGCGCGGCGAGCGCATGCATGGAGCACGCTCTTGCAAGCGCGTGCAATCGAAAATCAATGTTATGTAATAGGGGTTAACCGCGTCGGGACAGACGGGAATGGGCTGGACTACCGGGGCGACTCGGTAGCGCTCGATTACCTGGGCGAGCCCATTGCCATGCTCACGAACCAGGAGAGCGAAAAGGTCGTCCACATTTCGAAGTCAGATTTGACGGCTTACCGCCGGAGCTTTCCCGCATTGTCGGATGCCGACGAATTCGAAATCCATTGTTGAGGTATAGGACATTGTGTCCTATACTTACTCAATCACTTTCGGCACCATTATATAGGTACTATTTTTCGACGGTGCATTGAAGAGCGCTTCCTCGCGTGTGAGCGTATTCGCGCCTTTATCCTCGCGCCAGTTATTTTCTTCGTCGAGCACGTGCGTCAAAGGCTCCACTCCCTGCGTATTGATTTCATTGAGCTGGTCCATCCAGGTAAGAACCGAGTCCATACTTTGTAGGAGAGCCGCTTCTTCCCCGGGCCTGATCTCCAATCGTGCGAGGTGCGCGATCTTTTTGAGCGACTCCTGATCGATCTTCATGTATTTTAAGAATTTGTTAAGTTAACGGACACGCTATCTGCGGAAAGCC
>DATMSL010000900.1:0-5126 GCA_035565435.1 Dyadobacter sp.
GATGAATAACTGGGTTCGGATATACAGACCCAATTAAATCCTCCGACAGTTGCCTGTATTCAATATATTTTTTAGAATAGTTTAATATTTCGAAATGATCTGCCTATTCTTTTACAAATCGGAACGAACGCCCGTCGTCGAGCCGGATCCAATAGGTACCGGTACTCAATTGCTGCACATTGATATCCTGAGTTTGGCCGGTAATACTGAGATGCTTTCGGATCCTGCCGTTGATATCGATCAAAACGGCGGTAGTTCCCAGGATATCAGGGTCGGAAACGTCGAGTTTTAAAGTTGTTTTCGCCGGATTGGGAAAAACTGTCACCGGCCCAACTCCCTTTCCGTCGAGCGCGATGATGCGGCTGTATGCGAAGGTTTTGTCCTGATCTACCATTTTCAGGCGATAATATACCTTCCCGTCATGGTTGTGGGCGTCCGAATAGCCGTATTGCTGGCTGGCGCCGTTCCTTGCAGGCACGGAATGAACCGTAGCAAATGTCTTGGCGTCTATACTGCGCTCTATCTGAAAATGACTCACGTTTTCTTCCTGGGAGGTCTGCCAGGAAAGGTGATTAAAGCCCTTTTCCCGTTTTCCATTGAAATGTACCAACCGCAGCGGCAGGGGCTCGCT
Source organism: Dyadobacter sp. (assembly GCA_035565435.1). Taxonomy (GTDB): domain Bacteria; phylum Bacteroidota; class Bacteroidia; order Cytophagales; family Spirosomataceae; genus Dyadobacter. Next base: position 632 of record DATMSL010000900.1, read on the forward strand.
TTGCGTTTTCACAAAGAAACCGCTGAAACCGGCGACAGAGAAAGTTACTTCCCAGCGTTCGGCGTCGGGGTTCCAGGCGATGCTGGCGTCGTCAGGGTCGATGGTTGTGGTGGCGCCTGGGTAAGTATCGGGCAAACCGGTGCCGTCACCGCTGGTACCGCCGCGTTTCTCTATTTTGAGATTAGCAATGCCGGCCGCGTCACTGGGTCCGGTGGGCAGTTTGACAGCATTGACATTGTTGAATGTTTCGAACTCGGCTTGTGTAAAATACAATGTCACCTCACCAGTGGCTGTCTCGGCATTCGTTTCGGGTGTGATTTCGTAATGCCTTTTAACAAAATGGGCAGGCTGGGCCGCATCTATTCATACCCGCGCGGTCGTGTTGCCCGAAATGGCGGAAACGACATCGCCGCCTGTTACTTTGGCAACCAGCACGCTGCAATTATCGGCATAGTAGTACCGGGTATCGCTGTGGGGCTGGAAGGAAGTTACGCTGGTGTTGCCCGAAGCTACTGAAGTGGCGGCAGGGTCTGTAACGCATTCGAAATTGGCCCGGATCATGAATTGCTTCGCAAATGATAGGCCATATGCTTCTACGGCGCCCCAACCAGGGACCGGGTTGGTCGGCCAGTCGACGAAGTTGGTGCGCGGGATGAAAATACCCGATGCCAGGCCGATAGCCAATGTGCTGTCGATTTCTTTTAAGCTGACGAATATGGTGTCGCCGGGGAGCAGGTTTAATGTAGGACTGACCATGAAATTGTGCCATTTCAAAGCATCCGTGCTAGTCAGGGTGCGTGCCGGGGCGTCGAAGAGCACAGTGCCCGGCGTTCCGTTTTGAAACTTCATCACAGTGGCCCCAATGCTCATGGTATTGCCCGGTTGGACGGTGCCGACGAGGTAGGCCGAAAGCGAGGAAAGTTCGGTGACGGAATGAATCGGATAAATGGTTCCCAGGTAACCAGGCGTAGTGCCGCCAATGCCCAGTACGCCGTTAACTATGCCATTATCGCGCGCAAAAACGGTCTGGGTAATTTCCACTGAATCGATGTACGCATCGTTCGACGGCCGCTGATCCGTAACGCCTGGGAGCACGGTTTCAATACGGACGGTATATTTCCCGGGTGCATCCGCGACAAACGAAGTGGTAGCCCACAGCGTGTCACTGGTTGCCAGGAATGGCACATTGACCGGAGCGCTTTGCGTTGAGAATACCTCCTGGTCGGCACTGTCGAACACACTCGCTTTGATATAAGCCCCGCTCAGGGTATTGGCTCCCTGATTGTTGATCTGGCCAAAGAATGAATGGGGCAGGTTCTGGCTGACGGGTACTTTGGGGAATGTTATTTTGGAGGGATTGACTAAGGCTGCGTCAAAATCCAGCACCCTTTCCAGCATTACATCATCAATGAGAAGCACAAATTTGTCGTTCGAAACATTCCTGAATGCGACGCGGATCGTCTGACCGGCATATGCAGAAAGGTCGACCTCGTGTCTTGTCCAGGCGGAGCTCTCGGCAGCAGTCGAAAAGACAACGGTTGAAGCACTTACCTGGTTGCCCATCACGCCGGTGCCGCCGGTGGGGACATTCGGTTCGGCCATAACGCGGACTTCATATCCGTCGCGGTAGGCCGGGTCATAGGAAACGGCATTCCAGGAAAGGCGCATGAGTCCGTCAACGGCTGGGATAGCGATGGGCGGTGTCCACATCCAGTCGTCGGCAGCGCCTGCGGGAGTGTACCATGACGTACTGAACGCCGCGGAATCCGCGACATTGTGGGAGAAATCCTCGCGCCGTTCCCAAGCTTCATTCACATAGGCCACCGAACCCTCCGGGGTACGGTTGTCGACATTCCGTAACAACCATCCGGTGGGAAAGGTGTAAGTACCGGCCCCGCCGGCGGTTGGCCCGGGAACGCCGTCGAAATCTTCCTGGAAAATCACTTGTGCATGAGACGACAGGGCAAACAGTGCCAGGAGGCACACAAGGGTAGCAGTTTTTTTCATAGGTCAGATAGAATGGGTGCGATTATCAATAACCTGGTTATGCCGCAAGGGCATTTTTCGATAAAGGCTATACGTTGACGGATTATACCTTACCGGCTTCGATAATCTATTATCCGGTCGTTCCCGCAGGTTTTTAATTTTGGGGGTTTTTGCGCAAATTACCTGCTTGCTGCTGTCGTGATTTTGATCAGCCGCTCACATCGTTTTTTCTTTAACATATTTAGCCATGAACCGAATTATTGGATCAATGAAATCTGCCGTCTTCGCAATGGCCGCTTTTTTATTATGCTTTCCTTTTTTTGCACAAGCGCAAGCCGATATCTATGAAGTATTTGCGATCAAATTCGCCGGCACCGACAAGCAGTTTTACGAAGCCGAATGGGCCAGCGGCGGCGGGAAAGATGTGCCGGTTCCGATTAGTTTCATGTTTTGGTTATTGAAGGGGAAGAACGGCCGGAACATCCTCGTGGACGCCGGGTTCATGCCGGAAAAGGTTAAAGAAGAGGAGTTTTTCAAAATAGCGGGCTATGTCCGGCCCGATTCGGCATTGTTGAAAATGGGCGTGAAGCCCGGGGAGGTCAGCGACATTATTCTCTCCCATCCGCATTGGGATCACCTGGGTGGCGTGGCCTTGTTCCCGAATGCCACTTTGTGGATGCAAAAGGACGATTTTGACGGCTTCGTGGGCGCAGCCTGGCAAAAGGATGGGAACAAGGGCGGGTTTGCGCCAAGCGACGTCCGGATGGTGATAGACCTCAATCTGGCAGGAAGGCTGAGCCTGGTCGCCGGGGATAATAGAGAGATAATTCCGGGCGTGACGGTTTTTACAGGTTCGAAACACACCTATGACTCGCAATATGTGATGGTCAGTAATGGTAAGGAGAAGGTCGTGATCGCTTCGGACAATATCTGGATCTATTACAGCCTCGACCACCTGACCCCTCCTTCACCGGGTGGTACAACCGATCCGCAAGGTTATGTCGATGCCATAAAGCGCATGAAAACTCTGGTAAGCGATCCGAAATACATCCTGCCAGGCCACGATTCGAGGGTGTTCGGGAAGTTTCCCGCAGCCGCGCCCGGCGTCGCTGCGATCAGGTAGCGAAATCCATCGACCTATAACACCAGCCCGAAGCCCATGCGGAAATAACCCAGGTATCGCCGTGAATTCTCGTTGATTTTCAGTAGATTATGGCTAAGCCCCGCAGAGACGTCGATGAATGCACTGCCAAACATAACCTGCTGGAAGCCGGCGCTGGCGCCGAGCCCCAGATGGCGCTTGCTTTTCCCTTCGCCGAAATAGGTTTCGCTGTGGTAAAAGACGTGATGTACATACGGTGCGACGTACAGGCCCGACAGGTTATTTCCGCCTGTGCCTTGTCGTACCGCCTTTTTCTGATCGGTATAATAGCGTAAATGCAAAGTCGATTGCAGCTGATAGTCATTTGAAGCATGCCTGGCCCCTGGTGCGGGATAATCTCTGGAGACAATGCGCATATAGTTGACAGAAAACTGCGTGTGCAGCGAGAACGGGCTGCTTTTCAGCTTCCTTTCATACCCCAGGCCGACGTTGCCGTTGGAATAATCGGGTGAGAGATAGACGGTCGGCCATTGCAGCTTCCAGAGTTGTTGCACAAAGTCGTCGCAACGAAGTACCTCGCAAAACGGCTGATTTTTCTGCCGTTTCCAGTCGCCGAAAGCGAGTCCCATGCTCGTGCGGGAAGCGATGGCGATCCGGGACGATTTGCCGAAGTCGTAGGCCAGAAGCAGCGGGTCGCCGTCCTGCCGGTAATCCTGGTAATAGAGCGCGATGCCGAGTTCCAGCCGGCCCCGGTTTAGAAAGCGCCTTTGCAGCCCGAATTCCAGCCCGATCCTTTTCAGTTGGTTATGCACGATTTCCTTGCCCCATTGCCGTTCCCCGACCACCGCCAGAAAATTCCCCGTAAAGTTGTTGCTTCCGGTCCCTTCCCGGATCCGCCGGCGCATATCGTAGTACCACCGGCCATACACTTTTCCAGAAATCAACCCTTCCAGCCCTGCGTTCCCGCCCCAGCCTCCGCTGACCCCTATTTCTGCACCTAGCGACCATGACGGCAGCACCTTGTACTCATACCCGACATCGACCTGCGTGGTATTGTTGGCCGTGTTTTCGACGCTGAGAATATAATTGGGCGTAAATGAAAGCCCCAGTTTCAGCATATGGCGCGTCGGGATCTTGGTCATAAACACATTTTCGTACCGGTCCACAAACCGCTGTTTGACAAATACCTCCCCGGACTCTTCCTCGGCGAAGGTAACCCGTACCGAATCCTGTGCAACGGAAACCTGAAAAGTGCATAAAAACAGTACAAAAAACAGCAGCCTCATGGATATTAAAAGTTACGGATTGGGTTTTCGATCAGCTTTTGTATCAAAGAGGCGCAGCTGGTTAGGGATGGTTGTATGAGGGTGTGAAAACATCATATTTCAATAGCCATAGAAGCATCTT
>DATMSL010000901.1:0-8758 GCA_035565435.1 Dyadobacter sp.
TTTAAGGTATTAAACATGAAATTATTGTTTGACGAATTGTTACAAATGAGTAATGAGACTTAATGACAATTTTTATGGGCAGCGAGCCTGTACGCAATACAACAAGCTCAGCCGCAATCTAAATTTTTTGCAAACATAACATCTTGATACTGCTAAGTAAAATAATCAGAAATTTTTTGTCCAAAACTTTAATCTGTCAGTTACTTTCAACGTATATCTGGTTACAATGTTGCGCCGCAAAGAGGGCCGTCCATAAGTCTCAGGATGCATTCCAACCGCAAAAGGTTTAAAATAGTCCTTGCACTTTTACGTTTCTTACCGGGTTTGCCACTATTGCGATGCTTGCGGCGTAACGTTTGAAAAGCCTTTGTTTAACTCTTACGTATGCATCCCGTTTTTTGTTGCAAACCGGATTTTACTTTCTTATTTGTCCGAAATCGTTGAATCATGTTGTAATTAAGAATGCAACTGATATTTTTGCACTTTTTACTGTTCTTACTCTAAATGAAATTTCAGTCTTATTCCTTCGGGAAGTCGTCCATAGTCTCTAAGCTTCTGATCATAATTGGATTTGCGTTTTCGCTTGCTGCGTGCGAGTGGGGAGATGAGATCGAATCCCTGGCGCAACCCGATCCGGACGATTTCGCCGTGTTAAGTGCCGATACCGTGACCGTCAATTTGTCCACGATCGGTACTGATTCACTTCAAACCGGAGCTACTCTGCGCCTGCTTTTGGGCACATATAAAGACCCCTACTTCGGCCGGGTAAAGACCATGAGCTTTTTTCAGCCTACCATAAATGGTTCGGAAAGCGTTGTACAGGAAGCTCAGTACGATTCGCTGATCCTTTCGCTCAGGTATGACAACGCTTACAGCTACGGCGACAGCACCAAGCCGATGAATCTGACAGTTCATAAACTGTTGAAAGACATTACCGATATTCCTGCTGATGCCGCTTACTGGAACCACAATCTCACTCCTTATGACCCTGTGGCGATTGGAAAGGCGACTATTATACCACGGCCGAGAACTACTTCTGTATTGCGAATCAGGCTTTCAGATGTTCTTGGAAAGCAGGTTTTTGAAAAAGCGCGCGCCAATCAATTGAGCTCTACTGACTGGATTGATCTGGTGAAAGGACTTGTGTTGGTGCCTGGCTCAACCGACAACAGCGCGATCATAGGCTTCCGCAGGGACAGTGTCAGCACCTCTGTGCAGCTGCATTACCACACGCCATCGGTGAGCGAGTACAAGAAAGATTCAGCCGTTTTCCAGGTTACTGCCAGCTACAACCATGTTACAGCTGATCCTACCGGGACGCAGCTTGCCAAACTGCCTGCCAATAAAAGAATTGCGCTGCCTTCGACAGAATCAGGTAATATGGCATTCATGCAGGCCGGAACAGGGATTATGCTTCGGGTAGATCTGCCATACCTGCGGAATTTCAAATTTGTCCAATATACAGCCGTCAATAAGGCATTTTTGAAGATCAAACCGTTGAGAGGTACAGCTACCAATGCGTACACGCTTCCTCCTGTGCTGTATGTCTACCGCGTTGACAAAAATAACCAGTTTTATACGGATGCGAACGGCGCGCCATTGGCCGTATCGATCCTGGGTGGCCAGGGAGGTGCATATAGCCCGCTGGTGAATGATTTGATCAAAAATGAACAATATTACCGTTTTGATATCAGCTCATATGCAACCGAGCTCATGGTTTCCGAAACAGGCGACGTGGGCGGGCTTATCATCCGCAGCAGCCCATTCAAGGCAACCGGGCTTTTCCGGGAAACCGGCAGCGAGTACTCGCAGAGCGTCGACCGGCTGGTGGTAGGAGATCAGCGCAATACCACCGAGAAGGGCGTTGAGCTCGAATTGTATTACACGAAGGTTAAGCCAAAATAATAAATTTCAATTGGCAGAAACAAAATGGGGTAGGCAAAACGCTTACCCCATTTTGTTTACATGACCACCCCATTCTTGGGCAGGATCTTCTCAGGAATTTTCTCGGCGCCGATCAGTTGCAGCAGGTTAATCTCGATATTGCGCGACATCGAAGTCATTGGAATATCATTAGGCCCGTTTTCGAACGGGTTTTGCATGATATAAGCAATCCATTCCACATAAAAGAACAAGAACGAAATCGTGAAAGTAACGGGGATAGCAATGCGGCCGATGCTTTCGACAAGACCCATTGGGAGTACCAACGTGAAAATGAATATCACCAGATGAACAAAAAAGGCGTATTGGGTAGGGAAGACTGTATTCTTGATCCGCTCGCATTTGCCCATCGCGTCGCAGAGTCTACGGAGAGTGTCGTCGATATTCTGATAGAGCAATGTCTTGATCTGCCCTGAATCATGCAGCGCGGCAATTTTGAACTGGATAAGGTTCAGGATTGCGTTGGGGATATTGTCTTGCGCGCTCACGTACTGGCGCTCTTCTGAGGTCAGGTGAAGGTCGGCGTACACGAGTACCTGCGTGCGGCGGAGCGAGTTGGCCAGCGCATAGCACCAGGCAATCTGTAAGTGGGCGATATTACAAACCAGCTCGTGTTTTTCGTTCGCTGGTGCTTCGGTGAATGTTACGGCTTGCCGCACGAGTGTCCGGCTGTCGTTGACGATCTCTCCCCAGGATTTGCGCGCTTCCCACCAGCGGTCATAGGCAGAGTTAGTCCTGAAACCAAGCAGCAGGGATAATGCCGTACCGAGAATGGTGGTAATCGAAATGGGGAAGGAGAGGAAATGCCAGTTTTGATAACTGAAAAGATAAAATACCAGCGTTGCGTAAGCTGTAACCGCAACGACGCCCACCCAAATGCCTTTGAGCAGGCGCCAGATCGAAAAGACCTCTTTGACGTACATATGTGATCATAATAAGTTCTTTGCCAAAATATAAAAAAGCGGACCATAGTAAGACCTATGATCCGCTTTTTGAAATAAAAACAATGTCCTGTTAATGTGCCGGAGCGTCGGTGATATTACCGGGCTTGGCTGGCTGGTTGCCTTTTTTACCGGTCACCAGCTTTTCGATGGCCACAAACAATACAGGCACCACGAAGATCGCCAGCGAGGTGGCGGCAAGCATACCGCCGAATACCGTCCAGCCGATGGTTTTCCGTGATTCGGCTGCCGCTCCGCTGGCAAATGCGAGCGGGAGTACCCCGAGAATGAACGCGAGCGAGGTCATAATGATCGGCCGCAAACGCAGCTGCACCGCTTCGAGTGTCGCCTTTACGAGCTCCATTCCGTTATCTACCCGCTCTTTGGCGAATTCAACGATCAAGATCGCGTTCTTGGCCGCAAGACCAATCAAGGTGATCAGACCGATTTGCGCGTAAATGTTATTAGACAAATTCGGCAGGAATGTCAGTGTCAAAATCGAGCCGAATGCACCGATCGGTACCGCGAAAAGTACCGAGAATGGAATCGACCAGCTTTCATAAAGGGCTGCCAGGAACAAAAACACGAAGACAATCGAGATTGCGAAGATGGTCACTGTGCTGTCTCCGGCTTTAATCTCTTCACTGCTCATACCCGAGAATTCGTAACTGTAACCGGCAGGGAGTTTGGCGGCCTCTTCACGCAATGCAGTAATCGCCTGACCGCTACTGAAACCGGGTTTAGGCGTACCATTGATCTCCACCGAACGGTAGATGTTGTAGTGCGAAATCAACGCAGGGTTTTCCACCACGCGGGAAGTAACCAGCGCGCTGAGCGGTATCATATTGCCTGCCCTGTTGCGCACGTAGAACTTCTGGATCTTGTCCAGCGAGGAGCGGAAACTGCTGTCGGCCTGCACCATCACACGGAAGTTACGGCCGTAGAGGTTGAAGTCGTTGACGTAGGAACTACCTAAAAGTGTAGATAAGGAGTTGAACACATCATTCACCTGCACACCCAGTTTCTTGGTTTTATCCCGGTCGACATCGATCTGGTAACTTGGAGTCCTTGCATTGAAGAAGGTATAGGCCATCGCTATTTCGGGGCGTTTGTTAACCCTTCCTAAAAACTCGCGGGCTACCGCTTCAAACTGCTGGATATTGTCGGTACTCGTCGATTGTTGCAGCTGGAATGTAAAACCCGAGGTCGCACCCAGACCCGGAATCGCAGGCGGGGCGATTGCAAGCACGCGTGCTTCCTTGATATCGGCCGTGCGTTTCTGGATTTCCTTGATCACCGCCTGCACGTGGTGCTCTGCGCCTTTACGGTCGGCCCAAGGGTGCAAGCTCACGAACATGGTACCTACGTTGGATTTATTCGAGAAGCTGATCACGTTCAATCCGGCAAGACCACCCACCACTTTTACTTCCGGAATCGAGGAGACGCGCGACATAATGTCTTTGATCATCGCCACGTTGCGGGTCGTCGAGGTCGCTTCCTGCATTTCATAGGTTACAAAAAGGCGGCCTTCGTCTTCTACGGGAATAAAGCCCGAGGGTTTATTTTTGAAAAGGAAGAACAATCCGACAAACAGACTGACCATCATTACCAACACCAGCGGCGTGGCTTTGATCCATTTGGAAACGCCTCTTGTGTAAGAGTGTGAGACTTTGTCAAACCAGCGGTTGAAACGGTCGAAGAACTGCTCCAAAAGGTTCTTTTTCTCGTCGGCACCTTTGGAAGGGCGCAGCATGATCGAGCAAAGTGCGGGCGTAAGCGAAAGCGCTACAAATGCAGAAAGCAGTACCGAGACCGCGATCGTGATCGCAAATTGCTGATAAAGGCGTCCTACGATACCCGGTACAAAACCTACCGGAACGAATACGGCCGCAAGGATCAGGGCAATCGCAATTACCGGGCCGGAAATATCCTTCATCGCCTGCTCGGTGGCGGCGCGGGGCGACATTTTCTTTTCGTCAATATAATGCTGCACCGCTTCCACTACCACAATCGCATCATCCACCACAATACCGATTGCGAGTACGAACGCGAAGAGCGTGAGCGTGTTGATCGTAAATCCGAAAGGAATAAAGAATATAAATGTACCGATCAGTGAAACCGGGATCGCAAGGATCGGGATCAAAGTCGCCCGCCAGTTCTGGAGGAACAAGAACACGACGAGTACCACCAGGATCATCGCCTCGCCGAACGTATGAAGCACTTCCTCGATTGACACCTTCACGACCGACGCCGTTTCGACAGGGATCACATAGTCGATGTCTTTGGGGAAGGTTTTCTTCATTTCGGTCAAGGCCTTCATCACACCCTCGTAAGTATCGAGCGCGTTGGCACCTGGCGCCTGGTAAATCAGCACAAATGCCGCAGGCTTGCCGCTTACGAATGCATTCACCCCGTAATCGAACTTGCCCAGCTCCACGCGCGCCACATCGCGCAGGTATACGACACTGCCCTGGTCGGGCGCCGAGCGCACGATGATGTTCTCAAACTGTTCTTTGGTATTCAGGCGGCTGTTGGTCAGCACGCTGTATTCGAATGCCTGCGCGCCGGGTTGCGGGGTGCCACCCACCGTACCTGCCGCTATCTGCAAGTTTTGTTCTGCCAATGCGGCCGAAATGTCGGAGGGGGTCATTCTCAGGTTGGCCAGTTTCTCCGGGTTCAGCCAGATACGCATCCCGAAGTCATCCGCACGCGATACAATATCACCCACACCTTTCACGCGTTGAAGCGCGTCCTTGAGGTAAATGTTGGCGTAGTTACCAATAAACTGCGCATCGTGCGTGCCGTTGGGCGAGTACAATGCGAGAGCGATCATGATACTGGGCTGGCGTTTACGCACCGTCAAGCCGAGGCGTTTCACGGCATCGGGAAGGGTCGGTTCGGCCACGCTCACGCGGTTTTGCACGTCAAGGGCGGCGATATTGACGTCGGTACCCACGTCAAATGTGACGTTAATGCTGCTTTGCCCGCTGCTGGTACTGTTACTGGACATGTAAGTCATGCCGGGCACACCGTTGATCTGCGTTTCAATAGGGGTTGTCGTCGTCTGCTCGACGGTTTGGGCGTCGGCCCCGGTAAAGTTACCGCTAACCGTTACGGTAGGAGGGGTAACATCGGGATATTGGGCTACCGGCAGGGTGGTCAGGGCGATGAGCCCGACCAGGACTATCACCACCGAGGATACTATCGCGGTGATCGGCCTTTTTATAAAAACATCTGCAATCATTTCGTACTGGTTTATGAAATAGTAAAACGGACCGGCTGCTTATTTTTTGGGAGCGGCGCCCTGAGCCTGAGCTGGCGCGCCTTCCTGTACAACTGCTCCTTCGCGAAGGTTCTGCACACCTTCCACCGCGATTTTCTCGCCTTCTTTAAGCCCGTCTTTGACGATGATATTCGTTCCGATGGCAGTACCAAGCACCACTTTGCGCTGGGTAACCTTGCTGCTGTCGCCCGCCACGTATACAAAGAACTCGCCCAATTGCTCGGTAACGGCTTTGTATGGGATCACCACGGATTTCGATCCTGCATTGTTGAGCACCATCACAGTGCCGCTCATGCCAGCCCGGAGCTGATTGTCCTTGTTAGGGAAAACAAGACGGGTCTTAATGCTACCTGTTTGTGGATCCACCGCGCGGTCGAGCAATGCGATCTTGCCGTGTGCAGGATAGATATCGGTTCCGAATTTGATCGAGAAAGTCGAATCGCTCGCCTTTTGGGATTTCATCAAGGAGGTGAAGCGGTAAATTTCTTTCTGGTCCACGTTGAAATCGACCGCCAGCTGATTGTCGGTCGAAACCGTGTTCAGAATGGTTTGGCCTGCTGAAACCGGCGCGCCGACTTTCACTTGCGAAATACCGATGACACCATCGAATGGCGCGATCACCTTGGTATAGCGCACGCTGGTCTGGCTGGCTTTGATGCTTGCCTTGGCAGCATCCACCTGTCTTTTTGCTACTTCAAGCGCAGCGTCCGCATTATCGACGAGCTGCTTGGCTACCGCATCGTTCTTTTCCAGCTCGTGGTAGCGGTCGGCGTCCTTCTGCGCGCGGGCCAGGTTGGCTTCCTGCACATTCAGGGTAGCTACTGCCTGATCGTAGTTAGCATCGTAAAGCTGAGCGTCGATCGTATAAAGCAGCTGGCCTTTGCGCACGCGGGCTCCGTCGGTGAAATGAATGCCGGTTACAAAGCCGGTAACCTGCGGGCGCAGCTCGACTTCGTTCAAAGGCACAACCGTTCCGGGATACTCATCATAGTAGGAAGCCTGTGAGGAAGCTACTTCTGCCAGGGTTACCTGTACGGCCGGAGGAGCCGTAGGCGCCTGTTGCTGGTCTTTTTTGCCGCATGAGAAGATCGTCAATGCAAGCAGGGCAGCGGGGTAATATTTTGTTGTATTTAAATACATATCATTAAAGTATTTTCTAATGGAAGCTGGTGTTAAATGGATTGATGACGGGACGAGCCGCATAGGCCCGGCCTACGCGGCCCGGCCTGTTATTGAATGTTGATCTGTCCGAGCGCCTTTTGAACGTCGATCTTGCTAGCCAGCACCAGATACAATGCATTGTAATAATTGATGCGGGCCAGACGAAGGTCGGTTTCGGAGGTAACTACTTCCAGGTACGTTTTGATACCCGACTTGTATTGCAGCTGGATCACATCATATACCTCACGCGCGAGCTCAACATTCTCTTTCTGAGCCAGCAGGTTGGTCAGGTTGCCTTTGTAGTTGGCCAAAGCGCTGGCGTACTCAGAGTTTACATTGTTTTGAAGGCCTTTCAGATCCCAGTCCAGGCGTTTGAGCTGCCATTCGGCCTGTTTGGTGTTCGCCTTTCTTTTACCACCCTGGTAAATAGGGAGTGACAGGGTCAGCAAGCCGAACGAGTTGGGATAGTTCTTGTTATAAAGGTCCGAAAAATGGTTGTTCTGAAAGTTCAGGTTATAGGCTCCGTTCAGCGACAGGTTAGGCAGATAGCTCCATTTGTTGTACTGCAAATTCGCTTCGGCCAGCTTTTTCTGCGTTGCCAGGATCTGGTACTCGATCCGGCCGTTCAGATCTACATTCTGCAAAGTGTCCAAGGCGATTTCGCGCTCCATTTGCAAAGTGTCATAACTGATTTGCAATGCCTTGTTAAGCGGATAACCCATCAGTGTTTTCAGGTATTCCAGTTTTGCTTTCAACACTTCCTCGTTGCTTTTCTTATTAGCACGGGTGTTGTTGAGCGAAATGGTAGCCCGTTTGTAGTCAATCTTGTCAGCAACGCCCGATTTGTACTGGTTCTGGGCATCTTTCAGGCTGCGTTCGAGGCGCAGAATATCCTCTTCGGCCACGCGGATCTGCTGGGTCGTGGCCAACACATCATAGAATGCCTTGGAAACACTCACGGCCAGGTCGGTCTTGTTGTTGACCGTATTCTGGCTGGCTGCGAAGAGTACATCGCCACGGGTGCGTTTGGCCAATAGCACATCGCGGTTGAAGATCTGTTGGGAAAGCGTGAACTGTGTAGCCGAAACGTTGTTAACCCCCAGTTTCACCGGGTTACCGGCGATAATGCTGGTCTGAACAATAAAGTTGTGCTGCAAATTGTAGTTAAAGCCGATTTGCGGGTACCAGTCGGCCAGTTTGGCACGGACCTGGTTGGCCGTAATCTGCTCGTCGATCAGCGATTGCTGGATTGCTGGCTGGTTTTTGATAGCGTACGCAACCACTTCCTGTAAAGTTGCCTGTTCCAGGACCGGCGCCTGCTGGCTGCTTTCCTGGATGCCCTGGGCCAGGGCGGTACTGAGCAAATTCAATAAGAGGAATGCCGAGCTAAGCGCCAAACGCGTCGTTTTTTGTGGCTTAGACCAATGCTTCA
>DATMSL010000902.1:0-3021 GCA_035565435.1 Dyadobacter sp.
GAAGAAATTAAAGACCTGACCGGAAAGTTAACACCGAAAGAAAAGCGTTTGAAATCACACCAACCGTGCGTTATCGCACGGTTTTTTGTTTTTATAAATTGTGTAATTAATTGATTAATAGGTTGTTGCGAGCTGGCATGGATTTCGGATAAATGAAGGTGTATTAGCCATGAATTTTTTCCACTGAAAACCTCCAATCAAACCCACATGGATCGGGAAATTGCACCAGAATATGTCAAGCAAACCAGAAACCGGCGATGGGTGATCATCGGGGCCGTCGTAATAGGGCTGGCTGTTCTGTTTTACTTTTTCAAAAAATCGCTTTCCAGTACGCTCGAAAGTGCGCGCGTGAGAACCGGTACTGTCGAAACCGGCGACGTTGAAAACACGCTTACTGCTTCGGGAGAAATTATCCCGGCCTACGAGCAGATCTTCACAAGCCCCATCCGCGCGAGCATCAAACGCATATTGCTTACACCCGGAACGCGTGTGAAACCCGGGCAGCCGATTGTTGAACTCGATAAATCGTTAACGGAGATCGAATTTGAACGCTACAAAGACCAGCTCGAACTGAAAAAGAACGGTATCGATCAGCTGCGCATGAAGCTTAACAAGAATTTGTATGATGCGGAGATCAATGACAAGATCAAATCTCTCAATATCAATAAACTGAAAGCGGACTTTGAAGATGCCAAAAGGCTGCAAAAAGTGGGTGGAGGGACTGTTGAAGATATCACCCGTGCCGAGAATGCATTGAAAATCGCGGAACTTGAAAAGCGGCAGCTGGAAAATGACCTCCAATATAACCGTGAGTCGATGGGGGCCAGCTTGCGTGAGACCGAACTGGGAGCGCAGATCGAAGGTAAAAACTTGCAGGAGTTACAGCATAAGCTCAAAATGGCCGACATCATCGCCGATCGCCCGGGCGTGCTTACGTGGGTGAACGAGAATATCGGTTCGTCGGTGAATGAGGGCGAAATGCTGGCCAAAGTGGCAGATCTGGGTAGTTTCCGGGTCGAAGGAAGCTGCTCGGATGTATATGCGGACCGGGTTAAAGCGGGGCTCGGGGCCATTGTCAAAATCAATGAAGTGCAGCTGCGCGGGGTGATTACACAAGTAAAGCCAGCCGTGAAGGATGGCGTGATTGGGTTCACGATTCAGCTCGACAATGCGCGAAACGAATCGCTCAGGCCGAATATGAAGGTGGAGGTGTACGTGGTAACAAGTAAGAGTGCGCAAACATTGCGTGTGGCGAACGGCCCGGCGTTTACGGGTAAGCGGAGGCAATACGTCTACATTCTCGAAAACGGTAAGGCACGCCGGCGGGAGGTCGAAACCGGCCTTTCCAATTTTGATTATGTTGAAATCAAAAATGGCCTGAAAGCAGGAGAGAAAGTGATCCTGACGAATATGAATGATTACGAACACCTGGAAGAGCTAACCATTCAATAGTTATGAGAAAGCTTTTCCTCTGGATTTTCGTTTTGCATTCCGGCGCTGTTTCCGCGCAAATCCGCAAGCTGACGCTCGAAGAAGTGGTACAGCAGTCGAAGGAGCAGTCGATTGCTTCTAAACAGGCTGTGACGCAAAAAAAGACCAATTACTGGCAGTTTCGTTCGTTCCAGGCCGACTACAAGCCGCAACTGAGCCTGCTGGGAACATTACCGGGGTTTACACGATCGTACATCGAGGTAGTACAGCCCGACGGAACGGTGTCGTTCCAGCCTGTTTCAAACAATAATTCCATGCTCAACCTGTCGCTCAGCCAGAGCATCGCGATGACCGGTGGTACCATTTATGTACAACAGCAAATGCAGCGTTTCGACGATTTCCAACGCGATGTGATGCGCTACAATGGCATTCCGTTTGAAATTGGCATAAAACAGCCGCTGTTCCGTTTCAATCCGCTCAAATGGGATCGCCGGATTTCGCCGTTGAAATACCAGGAGGGCAACCAACAGTACATTCAGTCACTGGAACAGGTAGCGCTGGATGCAACCGGGTATTATTTCGATTTGCTGGTGTCGCAGGTGAATTTGCAGATCGCGGAGAAGAACCGGAGCAATAATGACACGCTCTTTAAAATTGCGAAACACAAGCTGGAACTGGGTAAAATTTCTCAGAATGACCTTTTGCAGCTGCAAATGGGCCTGCTTACTGCACAGAAGGATCTCGCTTCGGCTCAGCAATCGGCAGCCGTGGCGTCGCTCAAACTGAAAATGTACATGGGCTCACGCGACGAGCGCGAACTGGAGCTGGGTATTCCGGCAGAAGCCAGCGAATTTGCAATTGATCCCCAGGTCGCCCTCGATGAGGCATTTGCGAACCGCTCCGCCTCGGTAGCATTCCGACGCCGGCTGCTTGAAGCCGAGCGTGATGTGCAGCAGGCACGAAAAGACAACGGGTTGAACGCGACGCTGAATGCGACCTTCGGATTGTCGAACCAAGGAAGCCTCCCCCGTGATGTGTACGTAAGCCCGCAGGACCGCGAGTTTGTGGAACTTCAACTCACGCTGCCAATCCTGACGTGGGGGCGAAATAAAGCAAGGACCGAAGTGGCCCGTGCCGCTCAGGAATTTGCGCAGCAATCTGTCGAACAGGATAAGCTTACCTTTGAACAGGAAATTTTTACCCAGGTAACCCTTTTACAAATGCTGCAAAAGCAGGTGAAACTGACGCAGGTGGCCGACGGCATCGCGGCAGACCGCTACCAGATCGCCAAGGAGCGTTTCATCCTGAGCGATCTCAGCGTAACCGACCTCGGCATCGCCACCCAGGAAAAAGACATAGCGCGCCGCGATTACATTCTCGCATTGCGGGATTACTGGCAGGCCTATTACAGTTTGCGGCTACTGACGCTCTATGATTTCGAGCTTGGTAAGAAAATAAGCTATTAATGAGTGAATGAGTGAATGTGTGAATGAGTGCGTGGGTAGTATGTCAAGTGTTGTCAGGTATGGTCAGTGGGTCATGGTTGTGCAATCGGGTCGTTGGGAGCGAAGTGTGCGTTTTGATTATTGG
>DATMSL010000903.1:0-4211 GCA_035565435.1 Dyadobacter sp.
GCGACGCCATTCAGCTGAAATTGCAGAAGGCATTATTAAAATTACCAGAAAAGCAACGTTTGGTATTTAACCTGAAATATTTTGAAGATTTACCCTATGAAGAGATTTCGGAAATCACCGGAACGTCGGTAGGAGCGCTAAAAGCCTCATATCATTGGGCTTCGAAAAAAATTGAGGATTTTTTGAACGACACGGATTAAACTATTTGCATTCACATTGGTCAAACCTTCACAAGACAGGAAATATAAATAATCATGGACAAAAAACGTATACGGCTGGATGATCTGAAGAGGGAAACGCCCTTTTCCGTGCCGGAAGGTTATTTTGACAAGCTGCCGCAAATGATCCAGGCCCGGATCCCCGCAGAGCCCGTCCATAAACCCCTCGTTAGCTGGTCGTGGCAACGTTCTGTCGGATTGGCGGCAGCGTCGGCACTGATTCTCGTGCTCGTGTGGGTAACGGTACCGGAGCGCCAGGGATCGCTGGGACAGGAGCCTTTGAGCGACATCAGTAACGCCTCTATCATCAGCTACCTGGAAGACCAGGACATCAGTTATTACGATTTAAGCGAACACAAGGTGGTTCAGAGAGCATTCGAATCCGATTCGACCGTGCTGAATTACCTGGACGGCCTGGAAGACGATATTCTTCGCCAGCAATTGGAGGAAGTTATGGTTGCCCCGGAGAAGATTTGACCCTAACGAACAATCGAAATGAACTTACAAATTGAATTCAAGCGGTATCGGAACACTTTTGCTCTTTTACTCCTATTCATCGGGGTTGCATCCACGGCGGCCCAGGCCCAGCGCCGTTCCGAGGAAGAAATAAAAAAGATTCAGGACGCTAAGGTAGCGATCATCACGAATCGCCTCAACCTGACGCCGGAACAATCCACCGATTTCTGGCCGATGTATAATGAGTACTCGCAAAAAAGGCGAGAAATACACCGGGCGCAACGCAAGATTATTAATGACAAAAAAGCCGAAGGCCAAAACGACGAATCGGTGCTGAACAACCTGAAAGAGGTACAGGAACTTCGCCAAAAGGAGCTCGACCTCGAAAAAGAATACCAGAACAGGTTTTTGAAAGTAATTACAGCCAGTCAGGTAATCGAATTGTATAAAGCTGAACGTACATTCAACGACATGCTGATCCAGCGGTTGAAGCAAAAAAATTAAGTTAATCTGCTTGTCGACTTATTACAAACAGAAAGGCCCGCTTCCGTACGGAGGCGGGCCTTCTTTTATGAAACAGGTTACGCTAATGAGCTCCCACAGCTTCCACTTCGCCGATACCACGTGTTTCCACGACAATATTGCGCAGCGGGGCCTGGTGTTTTTTGAAGTCCTGAATGATTTCGAGGACGTCGTAATCGATATTCATTGATTTGGAACCGTCGATCACCACGGTAGCGCCATCGGGCAGATTGTCCAGCGTAGCGCTGATGCTTCCCTTATTGAGGAACGTAACTTCCTCGGAAAGTAGGAGTGTGATCACATCGCCGTCGCGGTGCTCTTCTTTGATATAATGGTAAGAATGTTTGTGGTTCTTTTTCAGGATGAAATAGATCGCCACTACCATTCCTATACCGATACCTTTAAGCAAATCGGTGCTCAGGATTGCGATAATCGTCACTGTAAATGGAATGAACTGTTCCAGACCCAGTTTGTACATTCCTTTAAACAGCTCGAATTTGGCCAGTTTATAACCCACCATCAGCAATATTGCCGCCAGCGATGCGAGCGGGATGTAGTTGAGGTATTTTGCAATAAAAACTGCCGAAATAAGCAGGATCGTACCGTGAACGATGGTACTCAGCCTCGTTCTGCCGCCTGAGTCGATGTTGGCGGAGCTGCGGACGATTACCTGCGTTACCGGCAATCCGCCCAGCAAGCCTGAAATCATGTTGCCTGTACCTTGCGCTATTAACTCGCGGTTGGTAGGCGTGGTACGCTTAAATGGGTCGAGACGGTCGGTCGCTTCCACGGAAAGCAGCGTTTCAAGGCTGGCGACGATGGCCAGCGTCAATGCCACTGTATAAACCTCTGGCTTGCTGAATGCAGAGAAGTCAGGTGTTTTAAAGAAGCTGAAAAACTCGGATGCACTCGAAGCAACCGGAAGCTGCACCATATGCTCACCTGTCAGCACCCATTGCGGTGCTACCGAACCAAATACAAGGTTCAGGATCACACCTGTAATGACGACGAACAATGCGCCCGGAATGTACCGGAAAAGCTGTATCCGCTTCATGAAAGGCTTGTCGAACAGGATGAGCATTGCAAGCGAGACTATCGAAATGATGATCGCGCCGGTACTGTTGTAACGTAGCGAGTAATACACCTCCGTGAAGGTATTACGGCCGTCTTTCTGCGCAAAGGCCTCGTCGCCCATGAAATCGGCGTCGTAGCCGAATGCGTGCGGTATTTCTTTCAAAATCAGTGTGATCCCAATGGCTGCCAGCATTCCCTTGATCACCGAAGAAGGAAAATAATAGCCGATAATGCCGGCTTTGAGGAAACCAGCAATTATCTGTAAAACCCCTGCAAGCACGACGGCAAGCAAAAACGCCTCGAAGCTGCCCAGGGTATCGAGCGCATTGAGTACAATCACAACCAGACCCGCCGCCGGACCTGCCACACCCAGGGAAGAGCCGCTCAGCGAGCCAACTACGATTCCGCCTACGATACCGGCAATAACACCCGAAAAAAGAAGGTCGGAGCGCCCGGTCGAGGCTAGCGCAATACCGAGACATAACGGCAGCGCTACCAGGGATACGACAAGCCCGGCAGGTAAATCGTATTTGATATTGGCGAACAAACTTTTATTATTCAATGACATACGATTGATTCAATAAGGATCAAAAATTGGACTACTCGGAATGCAGAACCGCTGGTCAGATAAGCTGCGGTATTTCGAGACGGTATACGTCGTCAGCAAAGTTGCTGGCGTCGATGGTCACGTCCAGGTCTTTCAGAATGCCATTGCTAATGTCGTAGACCATGCCGTGCAGTTGCAGCCTTTTGCCATTAGCCCATGCGGTTTGCACGATGGTCGTCTTGGCGAGGTCGCGCACTTGCTCCTGAACGTTGATCTCAACGAAACGGTCGGCTCTCTCCTTTGGATCTTCAATCGCGTTCAGTTCCTGCGCGTGCAGGCGGTACACGTCTTTGATGTGGCGCAACCAGTTGTCGATCAGACCAACCTGCTTGTTGCCCATCGCGGTGATCACCCCGCCGCAGCCGTAATGGCCGCATACGAGGATATGCTCCACGCCGAGTACGTTTACCGAGTAGTCGAGCACGCTGAGCATGCTGATATCCGTGTGGATCACCATGTTAGCGATATTACGATGCACGAAAATATCGCCTGGCTGGGTGCCGGTAAGCTGATTGGCAGGCACGCGGCTGTCGGAGCAACCGATCCAGAGAAACTTCGGCGACTGTCCTTTTGCCAGGTTGGAGAAGAAATCAGGATTTTCCCTGGTTGTTTCTTCTGCCCACTTCTTATTGTTTTCAAATAACTGATTATAAGCCCTTATCATGATTTCTTGATTAGAATAATGGAATGAATAATAGCGGAACATGCGTGCAGGGACGCGGAAATGCCGCATCGCGCCACGATGGCAATGAACCTTAAAAAGTTTGGATTAAAGAAATCAGATTAGCTCCGGAGGCGGAGAGAGCAGATTGCGGTAAATCTCGTTATCGAAATTCGCAGTATAGAAGAATGAGCTTTTGACCGGGATAAGTGTCATCGAGCGGTCAAAATGGACGTTATGTGAAGTCAGGACCTGGTCGTCGTTCAGCTTTTCAACCTCTGTTTTTTCCTCGTTGTCGCAGGTTCCTGAATCACAAACCACAGATGCCTTTTCCTTGGCCAGCAGCAGACTGGCAACATCTGTGGCTTTACAGATGAGAAAGGCCGTAAGCAGTATGAGACAAAGTGTTCTGAACACGGGAAAACAGTTTTTTTAGAACCAGAGTAACACTCAACGCCACTAAAACGTTCAGTGAGGCACTTTTTAGTGTAACCTGGAAATGAATTTTTTGTTAAGCCTCTGAGTAAAACGAATAAAAAAAGGGTCGTATCAACAACCCTTACTTATTCGCTTTCCATTGCTTTTCATTGTTCTCCAACCAACGCCCAACCAGGAACGCCGAGCTCAGCAGAACGACATAGAAAGCAATCATAACAATGGTCATCATCATAGT
>DATMSL010000904.1:0-6546 GCA_035565435.1 Dyadobacter sp.
GTTTTCATTTGATTTTTTCCCATCTTTTTTCGGATCTTCCTTCTTTTTTTCAACCAGGTCACCGTTATTGAGGTTTTTGGACACTGCAATGTATGGTCCGGAGATAATCTTGTCGCCCGGTTTCAGGCCCGAAAGGATTTCGATATTCTCAAAATCGCTGATGCCCGTCTTCACTTCCTTCATTTCCGCCTTGCCATTCACATCGACAAATACCACTTCCTTAATCACTTCCTGCTTCTTAGGTTTCTTCTCGTCTTCCTCGGCTGGCTGTGCATTGTTATTCGACCCGTCGCCTGAGCCCGGGATCACCTGTGGAGTACCTCCCCGCGTGGTAACCGCCGCAATAGGCACCGAAACCACGCCATTTTTACGTTCGGTAATGATCTCCACCGACGCTGTCATACCCGGTTTGAAAGGATAAGATTTTTTCGAACGGGCGGTCATCAGGTCTTTAAATGAATCATTCAAAATTTTCACTTTCACTTGAAATTCCGTTACGGCGTCAGCGGAGGTGCTTGCAGCAGCCGTTGATGCCGACGATAGCGATGCAAGGCCCGCAGCCGTATTGGCGATTTCCTTCACCACTCCTTTAAACTTGCGGCCCGACGAGCTGTAAGCATCCACGTCGATTTCGGCAGTATCACCGATCGACACCCGTACGATATCGTTTTCATTGACATTCACACGAACTTCCATATCCGCCAGGTTGGCAATGCGCATCATTTCGGTCCCCGCCATTTGTGAAGTACCTACCACGCGTTCGCCAGCTTCGACATTCAGCAGCGATACGATACCACTCACGGGTGCGAAAATGCTGGTCTTACGCAAGTTTTCCGCCGCGTCGCGCATGCTGGCTTCCGCACTCTTGATATTGAAAAGCGCTGCCGCTACATTCGCTTTCGCCGATTCCACGTCCTGCTGAGCCACGCCGTAGCTGGATGCGAATCCTTCGAAATCCGCCGAAGAAATCACTTTATCAGCAAAAAGCTTCTTGTTCCGGTCATAATTGGCCTTTGCCTGAACAAGCCTTGCCTCTGCCTGCGCTACCAATGCCTTGGTTTGCTCATAGTTGGCCTTACTCGAATTGACCGCTGCTTGCGCCCTAGCCATCAATGATTCGTAGTTATCCGGACGGATTTTCAAAAGCAACTGCCCTTTCACCACCGAATCGCCTTCCGCTACATTCAATGCGATGATCTCACCAGAAACGTCCGGGCTGAGCTTTACTTCCACTTCCGGCTGCACTTTTCCCGACGCACTCACCCGTTCGATGATATCCGATTTTTTGACGGTCGCGTATTCTACCTCGGTGGTTTTGGGCTTGCCGATGTAGCCGGCCTGTTTGGCCCCAAACAAACCACCGATGAGTAGCACCACGACACCTCCCGTTATCCACCAGATCTGTTTCGAAGATTTACGTGCCATATTTTTTTGATTACAATTTTTTGAAGATAGGTTGCTGATAGTACGGGAATTCTAGAAATCGGAGAGCGGGCGGTTCATATAGAAATCCAGGATTTTAGTCCTGAAAACGTAATCATACTTGGTCTGAACCAGGTTACCATTCGCTCTGTCGAGATTGGCCTTCGCAATGTTGTACTCTACCGAGTTGATCGCCCCGACATCGAAACGAACCTGCGCTACGCGGAAAGTTTCCTGCAATGCTCGTACCTGGTTTGCGGTTGCGGAGTAACGTTTGGCCGCATTCGTCATATCAATATAGGCCTGTTCCACATTCTTGCGAATCGTCAGTTGCACCTGCTGCGCCTGGTATTCGTAGGTCTTTTGCTGCAATTTGGCATTGGCCACATTATATTTCGTCCGGAAATTGTTGAAAATCGGGATCGAGAGGTTCAGGTTGATCGCCGAGTTACGGTTAAAGTCGAGCTGGTTGAAATAACGGAAATTCTGGATAGAACCATTCGGTGCTGTCACCCGCTGGATGATCGGCACTTGCTTGTTGTCTATCATCACATAGTCGGTCGTCGACGGGACATCAATTGTTGTATTTCCCGTTCCGTCCCCGACAAACCGCTGCTTGGGCGCCGCGCTGGAATAGGCCGTATAAACACCACCATTCAACGTCAGTGTGGGCATACCTGCACCTCTTGCCAGATCAATATTAATTTTTGAAGCTTCAATCCGCATATTGGCAGCCTTCATTTGCGGCAGGTTGTTCAATGCGGTTTCATAAATCTCCTGAATCGAAGCGTCATACGCCTGCATTGTCGGATCTTTTACGGGTATTTTCACCACGTTGATCACCTCGCTGCCTGGCATGTTCATGTATTGTTTCAAATTCAGCTTCGCGCTTTCCAGGTTATTCTGGGCATTTACAAGTGAAAGTTCGTCGTTGGCCAGTTGTGATTTCAGGTCGAAGAGATTGCTTTCCGCAAGCGTACCTGCCTCCACGAGCTTGGCGGTACGTTCTACCTGCAATTGCGATGCATCGACCTGCCGCTGCGCCACCATGATAAGCTCCTCGTTGGTCACAACCTGCAAATACGACAACGCCACATTGAGCATGATATCGTTACGGGTCGCTTCCAGATCTTTGGCACTTGCCTGGTAGTTCGCATTATTGAATTTGATATTATTACTAATCTGAAACCCGCTGAAAAGCGTCACCTGGCCACCGAGCTGATAGTTGTTGGAGCTAACATTCTGCTGAACGAACTGGTTGGTGAACGGATCGATGTTACGTCCTGAACGAAAACCCTGGCTGGCACTGAAACTGATGCTTGGCCACCGCTGCCATTTCGACTGCTCATAGGTATTGCCATTAGTTTGCACCGTAATTTCCGATTGCTTGACCTGCGGATTAGTTTCCAGGGCAATCCGGATGCAATCTTCCAGCGAATAGGTATTGGCCGGCTGACTTACATTTTGCTGCGCCTGCGACACTGTCATTCCACCAAACAATGCCAAAACCAGTGCGGAATAGCGTAAAGAATGAAACATAAGCGGTTTAGAGTTAGATGATCAATATTAGTGCTTACCTGAAAATGCAACCATCCATTTGGTACGGACGGTTGCATTTCCGTGGTAAAGGGCGATTTATCCCGGATACTTCGGGATCAATGGAAAAACAGATAACCGAGCCAAATTCCGGCGATGACGCCGATGAAATCGGCGATGAGACCCGCCACAATAGCGTATCTCGTGTTTTTGATCCCGACAGAACCGAAGTAAAGTGCAACAATATATAGGGTGGTGTCTGCCGATCCCTGGAAAATACACACCAGCCTTCCCACAAAAGAATCGGGGCCGAATTCCTTCATCGCGTCGATCATGAGCGCACGCGCACCACTGCCGCTGAGAGGCTTCATGAGCGCTACCGGCAATGCGTCGGTAAAGTCGGTGTTCATGCCTGTTGAGGCAAAAATCCATTTCAAACCGTCGATCACGTAGTCCATCGCCCCGCAGCTGCGAAATGCGCTGATCGCGACAAGCAGACCGACCAGATACGGAATGATTGTAACCGAAGTGGTGAACCCACCCTTTGCTCCTTCAATGAATGCCTCAAAAACATTAACCTTTTTAAACATTCCCCAACCCAGGAACGCCGCCACCACGAAAAGCAGCACCGAATTACCAGCCAGGATCGAAATGGTTTCGATTTGCTCCTTAGGCAAGCCCGATAAGTACCACAATATCAATGCGATCATCGCCGTCACACTGCCAAGCCCTAGCATCACCGTGCGGTTAAATAGATTGATCTTTTGCCAGGTGGCCGTGATAATCATGCTCACGACCGTAGTCACGTACGTACCTACCACGCACGGAATAAACACGTCAGAAGGGCTTTCGGCTCCCAAAATCGCGCGTTGGGCGATGATAGAAAGCGGGATAATCTGCAAACCGGAAGTATGGAGTACCAGGAACATGATCTGCGCATTCGAGGCGGTATCCTTACTGGGATTGAGCTCTTGCAAGCTTTGCATGGCCTTCAAACCGAATGGCGTGGCCGCATTGTCGAGTCCGAGGAAATTCGCTGAGAAGTTCATGATCATCTGGCCGTTTGCCGGGTGATCTTTGGGAACTTCGGGAAAAAGTTTGTTGAAAAACGGGCCTATAAAGCGGGCTATCACATGGATAATCCCGGCTCTTTCACCCACATTGAGAATACCCAGAAAGAATGTCATCACCCCCGTGAGCGGCAATGCGATATCCATGACAGCCGTTTCGGCCATTTTGAGCATCCCTTCCGTAATGGCTTTAAAGGTTTGCACATCGCCGGTGAAAATGAATTGCAGGAACGCTATCAGAAAGGCAATGACGAAAAAAGCTACGAAAATGTAATTTAAAGCCATATCAGGTCCAGGAGTGCCAGGGTGGGATTAGTAATGATTTGTTTATAATGCATTGAGTAAAATATTTCTTTTAATGCAAATAACAAAGGTATATTGCAAACAGGTAGACCTATCAACAAACCTCAACGATTTTCCATGAAGCATTACAGCTTTTTACTCCTTTTGGCACTATTGTGCTGCAACAAACCTAAAAACAACGACGAAACCGCCTCGGCCAACAACGACGAACCTACCAAGGCCATCAACGACACCATCCCACTCACCCGCCAAAAAGTGGAAAACAGCCCGATCGCGAGTTACAGTGAAAAGGTAAAAGACGAGCTGAACGACTGGCGCCTGGCTGTGGATATTTACGAAACAAAAGAGACCTTCAAATTTCTGATGAAGATCGAATACATGGTGCAGGAAGCGGAAGATACGCTGACAATCCCCAATTTCGGTATCATGCCCAAAGTGGAAATCCGCAAAGGTCCTCAGAAGGAATCCTGTATCGTCGGTTTTCTGGACAAGCAAGGGGAATTTAAGGAGTATAAGTTGATTGCTTTGAAGGACAAGCAGTTGAAGATCTCAACTTTGAAGTATTACGCGAGGGCGCGGTATAAGGTGAGTAAGTGAGGAACGCCGGGACTACGGTACTATGGGGTAATGATTATTCTAAAACAAGCCGCACATTTTCCGAAGTGCCGTCCCTGTTGAGGAGTAAATAGTAAGTACCTCTTGGCAAATCACTCACTGGCAATGTAATAGTTCGGTCCTGTTCAAAAGCAGGTGTTACGTATTGTGCTGTTGCGTCGATTACTCTTACCTCCTTGCCGCCAACTTCGCTGAGTAATCTTACAGTCTGAGGTAATCGTTCAATCGCTTGCCCATCATCAAATTGAATTTTCACCTGATCTTTCGCCGGATTGGGAAACACTTTGTAAATGGGCGTTCCCTTTGCACAATTATCGACACAAATGGTGATCCCTTTCTGAACCGAGCCGAAACAGTTGCTGACGGTAATGTCTATGCCATAGCAATTATTGACGTAGGAATTGAAATAAGCGGTCCCACCATTGGAATTAAGAATTGTATTGCCCGGATCGCTACACGTCCATATCCCGAACTGCGTCCCGGGCTCAGCGGTATAAGCATTGAGCATCACGCCCGCACCGTTACACATGAAATCCGGCGAACCGCCGCCGTTGGCAGTCACGAGTAATGAAGCGGGCTGCGGAGCACTTCGTTTGACGTTGATAGGATTGCTGAAAGCCGAGGTTACACCACAAACGGAGGACGTAGCCGAAACTTTCACCGTACCATCCGAAACACCGGTGATTTGTGCGGAGTTGGTATTGCCAGGCGAATTGGCGGTAACGCCGCCGGCGGCTACCCAGTTGTAGCTTGTGGCATTGCTGGCCGTTGCGGTTATCGTTTTGGGATTACAGAGTAGAATATCAGGTGAATTAATAATCGGTTTCGTAGGAACCGGTCTTGTGATAGTCAATTGCGAAGACGTTGTCAGTCCAGGTACATCATTTCTCGAAGTTGTGACTTTGATCACACCGCCAGCACCGGCATTTGGTGTAAGCGTAACGATATTCCCGCTTCCTGAAAGTGTCCAGCCCGCTGGATAAGTCCAAACGTAATTAGTTGCATTCATTACCGGATCTACCGAGACATTGATCGGCGCTGTACCGCAGTTGATTTGATAACTTCCGCTTTGCGCGACACCGTTGATTTTGATGTTGCCGGGCGTGCCTAAGTAGCGGATGGGGATGGTTTTGGTTTGCGTTAGGCCGATTGGGCATTGTGAACATTCGGCTATACCAGCATTGGGCTTGTCGGACGTCACTTTGATTGTTCCGTTGGAGTTAACGTTATTCCACACGACCTTGATTTCTATCTGCGAGTTGGCTTCAAGTATGGATGGGTTTGCAGCGGGAATTCCGACGATAAATCCATTCGTCACTTCCCATTTATACTTGCAGTTCTTACCGTTATCACATTTTGCAAATGAACTCATTACAACCGAATAGGTATGTTCAGTATTATTTGGAAGTGCATACGAGCAAGTGTTATTGGGAAGTCCACAATTAACTGTCAGCGATTGACCTTTTCCCGCAATTGACAATCCAATCAGGAAAACAATCAGCGCGGCACAAAGAGATATTTTGCCAGTTTTCATAGTGTTGTATTAAAAGTGAAATGTAAAATTTAGCTTACTAATCGGACCCAGTCCGAGTCCGAAACG
>DATMSL010000905.1:0-15959 GCA_035565435.1 Dyadobacter sp.
TTTTACCAGGGATTGCCACCGGGTAAAGTCCGTCTGGACCTGGCAGGATTTTCGGAGAAGCATCCCACGCAAGTTTGTCAGGGAACAGGTTAATATCCGAATTCAGCGCTTCTTCCCATTTGATCTGCTTGCCCGAATAGGTAGCCATCCGGCCCATGATCGCCGTCATGGTACTTTTTGCGCCATTTTCAGCATCAGCGAATTTGTATTCGCCTTTTGCGATTGCCGCGAAAAGCTCGTCGTGCTCTACCTGATATGGGTTTCTGTAATTCGAGTTGTCGTGGTGATAAATCACGCCTCCTTTGTAGTCTTTCAGGATTGTCTTCTTATCGTCGAAGCTGTCGATACGGCCTTTGGTGCCGACGAAAGCCTCGTCAACGCGGTTCCAGGTTCCTTCGAACTGGCGGCATTGGCTGGAAATCACAGTACCATCCGCGTAAACGAGGTCGAGCGTGTGGTGGTCATAAATCTCACCATATGCCTTGCCCGTGCGCACCTGACGTCCGCCTGAGCCCTGAATCGTTACGGGATAACCTTGCTTCACCCAGTTAGCCACGTCGATATTGTGAACGTGCTGCTCCGAAATATGGTCGCCGCAAAGCCAGTTGAAGTAATACCAGTTTCTCATTTGGTATTCCATTTCAGTCTGGTTAGGCTGACGCTCCTTCATCCACGGGCTGCTTCCTACCCAGTAAACCTGGCCGCCTACGATATCGCCCAGCGCACCGTCGTGAATGCGTTTGATCGCCTCACGGTAGTTTGCCTGATA
Source organism: Dyadobacter sp. (assembly GCA_035565435.1). Classification (GTDB taxonomy): domain Bacteria; phylum Bacteroidota; class Bacteroidia; order Cytophagales; family Spirosomataceae; genus Dyadobacter. The sequence goes on from DATMSL010000905.1 coordinate 770, forward strand.
GTGGCGTTGCAGACCTACTACTACGTTCAATTTTTTCTTTTTAGCTTCTTCTGCCAGTTCAAGCACTTTGCGGATACCCGGTGCGTCGGTTGCAACCGGTTTTTCCATGAAAATGTGCTTGTTGTTCTTCACAGCCTCTTCGAAATGCGACGGACGGAAGCCCGGAGGTGTTGCCAGGATCACCACATCCACATCTTTCAATGCGATGGCTTTTTTGAATGCATCGAAACCTACAAATTTCCGGTCATCAGGTACATCCACTTTCACTTTGGTATCAACCGGCTTTCCTGAGGCGTCTTTGTATTTTTTAGCGGTCAGGTTTTTGTAAGCATCGTCGAGACGGTCCTTGAAAGCATCTGCCATAGCCACGATCTGCACGTTCTGCGTGGTGCTCAATGCCTGTGCCGCCGCGCCGGTTCCACGTCCGCCGCAACCGATAAGGGCCACTTTGATCGTATCACCTACTGCGCTGTTATAGCCGTAGCTCCCCAGCGGGCTCAGGATAGCACCGCCCGCGATGAGGCCCGATGCTTTCAAAAAATTGCGTCTGTTCTGTTCCATTTCGAGTTTAAGAGTTTAAATATGATCAGTAGTCTTCAATCAACTTAGGGCTGTAATACGCGTTAATCTCTTCTTGCGAAGGTGTTTTAAGCGGTCTTACAACGCGGAAACCCACAAATGACGCGCTGGTCATCCACCATTCCGATTTTGGCAATTGCGGGTCTAGGATTTTCCATTCGGGCTTGGAAGCTACGCGGGCTGCGCTGCGGAGGTCGGCCGCCTCATCGTCCCATGAACCACCGCGGACGGAGGTAGGGTAAAGCTCGGTAACCGGTGCAAATGCTTCGCCTTTCGGTTGTTTGGCGTAATAATCAGGAATGTACTGGTCGAGCGTCCATTCCATCACATTGCCGTGCATATCGTGCAAACCCCATGCATTCGGCTTTTTGGTTCCTACTTTTTTATAAGCGGCATCGCTGTTTTTGCGGTACCATGCATATTCGTCGATTTTTGACTCATCACCGAAAGAATAAGGTGTTTTAGAACCTGCACGGCAGGCATATTCCCATTCAGCTTCGGTTGGAAGGCGGTAGAAAACACCGGTTTTTTCATACAACCACTTGCAGAAATAGATCGCCGCATATTGCGTCATGTTGATCGCCGGATAACCTGAACGGCCCATTCCGAAAGACATATCTACGTAAGGTGGGGAAGGGCGGGTACTTGCGTCGGTTTTCTGAACGCTCTTGTCAGGATCCGGGTGGCGTGCGCCCATTTCCTTTTCCATATTCTTGAAAGCGTACAAATCGTAAATGTCCCAGGTCACTTCGGTTTTGCCCATCCAGAAAGGTTCGATTTTCACCTTGTGCTGGGGACCTTCGTCGGCTCTGCGGCCTTTCTCATTCGCCGGGCTGCCCATCGTGTATTCACCGCCTGGTATCGCGACCATGTCGTACACCTGAGGGCTACCTCCGATTTTTTGCGTATAACTCTTGAAATTACTGTCCTGCGCTACTGCTTTAAAACAAAGAAAAACGGTTAAGATTAGGTAAAGGGATTGTTTAGACATGATAATGAATGTGTTCAATGGAACCATCTAACTGAATATAAGTGGCAATATTAGCCTATTTACCCTATGAAAGCGAATTTTTTCTTTGTTGTTTAATATCTGTCCTAACTTTGCATATACAGAATTTCACATTTAATCATGAATTATCTTTCGGCGGAAAATATCGCAAAGTCATTCGGCGACCGGTGGCTTTTCAGGAATATCAGTTTCGGGATCAGTAAGGGAGACAAAGTAGCGTTGATCGGGACGAACGGGACCGGAAAAACCACATTTCTGAATATCCTCACAGGCAAAATCCCCGCCGATGAAGGCGAAGTAAGTATCCGGAAAGATATCCGCGTGGGGTACCTCGATCAAAGCCCTGCATTTGACGAGTCGTTGCCGGTGCTGGAAGTGATATTTTCTTCCAATAATCCCGTGGCGCAAGTTGTGAAACGCTACGAGCATGCCATCGAAAGCGACAACCACGACGAGCTCGCGCAGGTGATGGAGGATATGGATAAGTTCAATGCCTGGGATTTTGAGTATAAAACGAAGGAAATCCTCGGCCGCCTCGGCATTCACCATACCGATAATGCTTATGGGACACTCTCAGGCGGCCAGCGCAAACGCGTAGCATTGGCGAAGGTGTTGCTCGAAGATCCTGATTTGCTCATTCTCGACGAACCTACCAACCACCTCGACCTCGATACCGTCGAATGGCTGGAAGAATATCTGAATACTTCGAATACCACATTATTGGTAGTAACCCACGACCGTTACTTCCTCGACACTGTCTGCAACCAGATGCTCGAACTGGACCATGGTTCGGCATATGCTTATAAAGGAAACTACTCCTACTTTCTCGAAAAGAAGGCCGAACGTGAAGAACTCGAAGCTGCAACCATCGACAAGGCACGTAACCTCATGCGCAAAGAGCTCGAATGGATCAGAAGGCAGCCGAAAGCACGCGGTACCAAAGCGAAATATCGCATCGATGCGTTCGAAGACCTGAAAGAGAAGGCCAGCCAGAAGAAGTTCGATGTACAAATGGAGCTCAATGTGCGCACGTCGCGCCTGGGCAGCAAGATCATCGAGCTGGAAAACATCAGCAAGGGTTTTGGCGAGCGCGAGTTGATCAAAAACTTCGAATACACCTTCCGCCGTGGCGACCGTATTGGGGTGGTTGGGAAAAATGGAATGGGTAAATCGACGCTGCTGAATATGATCACCGGCGAATTGCAGCCTGATAAAGGCAAGATCAGCACCGGAGAAACGGTTCAGTTTGGTTATTACAAACAAACTGACCTGGTATTTAATGAAAACCAGCGGGTGATCGATATTGTAAAGGATGTGGCGGAAGTAGTGCAGCTGGGAACCGGTGAAACGGTGACCGTCGGCGTACTTTTGCAGGCATTCCTGTTCTCGCCGTCAAAGCAATATGATTTTATATCGAAACTAAGCGGAGGAGAAAGGCGACGTTTGCAGCTTCTATTGATTCTGATTAAACAGCCAAACTTCCTGATCCTCGATGAGCCTACGAACGATCTGGATATTGATAGTTTGAATGTGCTCGAAGAGTTCCTGCTCAATTTCCCCGGCTGTCTGATGATCGTCTCTCACGACCGTTACTTCCTTGACAGGCTCGTGCAACATATTTTTGTGTTTGAAGGAGATGGTAAGATCAGTGATTTTCCGGGTAACTACACTGAACTGAGGGATTATCAGGATGAACAGGAGGCCGAAAAGAAAATCGCGGCCACTAATGCTCCCAAATCGGCTGTACCGGTGGTGGCAGCTCCGAAGGAACCGGTGGCAGCAGCACCAGCCGCGACTGCGAAACGGAAGCTGAGCTACAAAGAGCAGAAGGAAATGGAGCAGTTGGAAGCGGATATTGCCAAGATGGAGGTGACCAAAACCGAACTTGTGGAAAACCTGAATAAGGGCGGTTCGCATGAGGATCTGGCCAAATGGTCAAAACAGATAGAGGAAATCAACGACAGTCAGGCCGAGAAGGAGATGCGCTGGCTGGAACTGTCGGAAAATGCTTAATTTTAAAAAATCAACAAACAGGTAGCTGTGCGCCGGAGCCGGTCACAGTTAGCCGCCGGTAGTTTGCTGCCGGCAACCCAACTCAGATTATAGCTTATGGATTCAGTTATCGAGTTTTTCCAGTACATCGTTAATTCGGAGGAAATCATCCGTACTGGCGGGCTCCTGGTGATTACTTTTATTGTATTTGCTGAAAACGGGTTGTTTTTTGCATTCTTCCTGCCAGGCGACTACCTCGTTTTCCTTGCCGGAGTGTTCTGCGGCACTGGAATTCTCGATGTACCGATCCTCATTTTGCTGATCAGCATGCTGACGGCCGCGATATTGGGGTCGCTGGTCGGGTATGTATTTGGGAAATATTTCGGTGATATTTTCAAAAATCGGCCGGATTCTTTCTTTTTCAAGAAAAAGCACATCGAAACTACACATAATTATTTCGAAAAATACGGAAGCCGTACGCTCATTATCAGTCGGTTCCTGCCTATCGTGCGTACATTCGCGCCTATTCTCGCAGGATTGGTGAAAATGTCTTTCCCTTCTTTTCTGATCAATAATGTAGTGGGCGGAGCGATCTGGATCTTTACTTTAACCGGCGGGGGCTACCTTTTCGGTGAAAAATTCCCCTGGATCGTGGATTATGTGCAGTACATCATTATCTTCTTCCTGGCGATTACGACTTTCACGGTAATCAAGGGGTACCTGAACGCGCGGAAAGGGATGGCCGAATAGTGGATCAGGCGGGGATTGGTAACACTTTTCCGGGTTTCAGGGCTTTTTGTTTCGGCAGGGCCGACTTCCCTTTGAACAATACCATCACTACAAGCGATATGTCCAGTTGCAAGCTGATCGCCAGCTTTTGCAGTATCTGAATATCGAGCTTTCGCTTATTGTTTTCGATCCTGTTGACGACCGATGCGGAGACGTTCAAACTAATTCCCAGCGCTTCCTGGGAAAGCCCCGCCCATTCTCTCAACTTCCTGAAATTGCTTCCAAAATCTGTCATAGTGTGCTTCGTTATGAGTGGCTTGACAAATTTAGCGGCTTTTTGAAATTGCCAAACAGCCCGTGCCTTTTCCCCTCAATTATGTGCGGAAACTGCAAGTACCCCTGCACTTTCCGCAACAGCACCCGGCAAGTAATTCAGTTGTTTTGTGAGGTAGTTTCACATAACGTAAAACGAGATGGGTAATTCATCAACAAACTTCAACCGAAAATCACAAAGCAGCATTTTAATGTCGTTCTTCCTCTTTAAACCAGCCAGAGTAGATGATGTAATTATTCGCGGTCCGATCAATAGCAGCATTGAGCTCCGGTGAAACGTCTTTCAGGTATTTGGCGGGGTTGCCGGCGTAGATGGTGCCGGGAGGGACTTTTGTTCCTTGCGTAACAATGGCTCCGGCGGCGATGATGGCTCCCTCGCCAACAACGGCCCCGTCCATGACGATCGCTCCCATGCCGATCAGAACGTGGTCTTCGATGGTGCAGCCGTGCACGATGGCATTGTGCGCAATGGAAACGTAATTTCCGATCGTGGTGGCGAATCGCTGGTAAGTACAGTGGATCACGGCGCCGTCCTGGACATTGGAATGGTGCCCGATCCGGATACTGTTTACGTCGCCGCGGATTACCGCATTGAACCACACAGTGCAATTTTCTCCCATCACCACGTTGCCCACAATGGTAGCATTTTCTGCAAACCAGCAACTCTCATCGTAGGTAGGGTGATGTCCGCGGACAGGTTTTATCAATGCCATGATCTTATTTTTATTATATTTTGGGCAATATCCGTTTTTCAGTGCGAAAAATAAATATATTTCGTTGTTGAATTAACAATTTGCCAGGTCATGCCGTCAGCCTCGAAAGTTTCAAAAGGAAGCTTGCTCATCGCCAAGCCGTTTTTGGGCGATCCCAATTTTGAAAGGGGAGTTATCCTTATGTGCGAACATAATGAACAGGGAAGTTTCGGTTTTGTGCTCAACCAAACCACCGACTTGTTCCTGGGAGATGTACTGGACGAGACCATTTATCAGGACATCACGCTTCACCTGGGTGGCCCTGTCGAAAAAAACACGTTACATTTTATCCACCGCCGCCCCGACCTCGTTACCGGAGGGACGGAGATCATGAAGGATGTTTATTGGGGTGGTGATTTCGAAAATGTTAAAACGCTGTTGAACCTGAATACATTGAAACAGGAGGACGTCATGTTCTTCATCGGGTACTCTGGATGGAGCGGCGGGCAGCTCGATGAAGAAATCAAACAGGATTCTTGGATCATTTCCAGTACCACGTCCGATTTCCTGTTTTCGACGCCGGCAGGGAATTTCTGGCGTGAAATCCTTCGTAATATGGGCGGCGAATACCGTTCCATCGCACATTACCCCATTGACCCGCGCCTTAACTGACTCGGTTAGTTAGGCTGGTTTAAGCCTCTCGCCGACTCATAATCCGACTTAATCCGCGCAACCTCGTGGGTGAGGAAATGCTGTAATTCCTCATTGAAAATTTTTTTTTCTTCATCTGGCAGCGACGCGTACAAATCTTTCAATTCCTGATTGATCGCCGCTCTCTCCTGGTCCGATCCCGCATTCATCGACCGGATGTGGAACCGTTTGAAATCGTATTTAGGCATAATTGAGTAGAGTAAGATGCAAAAATACCGAAAACCGCTTAGCTGCCGAAATCAACCTTCATTCATTTAATCTATACATTCATCCAAAATCCCGGTTGGCGGCTGAACGTGAAAGGTTTTGCATATGTTTGTCGTTGATATGACAACTATCATTTTAAAATGAACAGAACCTTCTTTTTTATCATACTAACGTTCATACTTTTTGCCATCGACTGGTATGTATGGCAAGGATTAAAACTGGCTGTTCGCAGCCTGAGCCCATTAACACAACGGTGGATCGGAGGTGCATATTGGGCGCTGACAATCGCTACACTGGGCGCCTACATCGGAATGCAACTTCTCCCGCCAGATTACTTTAAAAGTACCACACGCACATTTGTAGTCGCATTTATTGCTATTCCCTATTTATCCAAATTACTGGCAGTTGCGATTCTGCTTATGGACGATGTACGTCGTTTTTTTCAATGGATCGTCAGCTTATTTGCCCCTTCCGTCGCGACGCCTTCACCTGAAACAGGAGAGCCAACGATCCCGCGTTCTCAATTCCTCGCTACGACCGCCGTGGTTGCCGGAGCTGGATTAATGGGCACGTTTGCATATGGTATTCTCTCTGGCGCGCACGACTACCGCATTCGTCGTGTGAAAGTGCCTTTAAAAAATTTGCCGAGACAATTTCATGGTATGAAAATTGCCCAACTTTCCGATATTCACTCAGGTAGTTTTTTCAATAAAACGGCGGTTAAAGGTGGGGTGGAGCTGTTGATGAAGGAAAAGCCGGATATTGCATTCTTCACCGGCGACCTGGTGAACGACCGGGCAAAGGAAGTCCAGGATTACATTAATATTTTTGATAAAGTGAAAGCGCCCTTGGGCGTACATTCTGTACTGGGCAACCACGACTACGGCGATTATTTCCAGTGGCCGGATGCGAATGCCAAAATCAGCAATCTCGCCAATTTGAAAAAAGCACACGAGCTGCTGGGTTGGAAGCTGATGCTGGACGAAAACCGGCCCATTACCGTAGACGGCGAATCCATCGGTCTGATGGGTATTCAGAACTGGGGAGCGGGCAATTTTGCGAAATACGGAAATCTGGAAAAAGCGTACGAGCATACCGATGATTACCCTGTGAAAATATTGCTTTCGCATGACCCGAGCCATTGGGAGGCGCAGGTTTTGCCTGAATATAAGGATATAGATCTCGCGCTCGCGGGGCATACGCACGGGATGCAGTTTGGGGTGGAAATCGGTAGCCTGAGATGGAGTCCCGTGCAGTACCGTTACAAACAATGGGCGGGGCTGTATGAGGAGAATGACCAATATTTGTACGTCAACCGCGGATTCGGTTATCTGGGCTATCCGGGCCGCGTCGGTATCCTCCCCGAAATCACGATCCTGGAATTGGTAATGGCTTAAAAATTTCGGAAAATTGTGATTGGGTTGGCGCAATGCATACCGAAACCGGCGCGCATTGCGTTGCATTAGTAACCTTTGACGATCCATCGTAACGAACATGATCAAGAAAATCACTCCCTGGCTTTTGGTACTGGCTCTGATTTGCAGTATTTCAGGCGTACAGACCGTTTCAGCCACCGCCACATCGGTACCCGATGCTACCAAAGTAGAACTGTTTGGTAAAAAGAAAAAATACAAAGGTTACAAGAAGCCAAGATCCAAGAAATTCCTCGGAATCTTCAAACGGAAAACCGATTGCGGTTGCCCTAACCACTAGGAACTTCCCGTTCATACATTTTGTACATATTCAAGAGTAAGCATAGCCATCGATCTCTGAGAGATTTGCTTGGATTTGCTTACTTTTGTATTTTAAAATCACCTAATAGCGGCATTCTCAGCCTAACTTGAATGAAAGTTAATCTTCGAAACCAGGACAAGTTTGAAAACCGTCACCACGGTAAAGATGAACAGGAATTGCAGGAAATGTTGAAGACGATCGGAGCCGGGTCAGTGGATGAACTGATTGACCAGACTCTGCCTTCTGCGATTCGTCTAACAAAACCACTGAATTTGCCGAGGCCCAAATCGGAGCAGGAATTTTTACAATACATCAAAAGAATCGCTTCGAAAAATGCGGTGCTGAAATCATACATCGGTACGGGCTACTACGACACGATTACCCCGAATGTCATTCTAAGGAATATCCTCGAAAATCCGGCGTGGTATACCGCTTATACCCCTTATCAGGCTGAAATCGCGCAAGGACGTCTTGAAATGCTTCTGAATTTCCAGACAGTCGTGACGGATCTGACCGGTATGGAGATCGCAAACGCATCATTGCTCGATGAAGCAACCGCAGCAGCGGAGGCAATGACCATGCTGCACGCAGTAAAAGGTGCTTCCAGAAAGAAAGCCAATACATTTTTTGTTTCGGAGCTCTGCCACCCGCAGACGATCGACTTGATCTACACCCGTGCGAAGCCTGTCGGCATCGATGTGGTAGTGGGTAACCACGCAACGGTTGATCTTACCGACGAAAATATTTACGCAGCGCTCGTTCAGTACCCTGCCACCGACGGCGAGGTGATCGATTATACGGACTTCATCGCTTCGGCACATGAACTGGGTGTTTCGGTAGCTGTTGCGGCAGACCTGCTCGCATTGACGCTTCTGAAGTCTCCGGGTGAAATGGGCGCTGATGTAGTGATCGGCTCTTCACAACGTTTCGGCGTGCCGATGGGCTATGGCGGTCCGCACGCAGCCTTTTTTGCAACCAAGGATGCTTTCAAGCGTCAGATTCCGGGTCGTATCATCGGCGTATCGGTAGATGGCGAGGGCAACCGTGCATTGCGTATGGCGTTGCAGACGCGCGAGCAGCACATCCGCCGCGAAAAAGCGACTTCGAATATTTGTACTGCACAAGTTTTGCTAGCCGTTATCGCCGGCGCGTATTCAGTATATCATGGCCCTGAGGGGATCAAGAGCATTGCGGCGCGTGTGCACGGGCTTGCCCGCCTGTTCGCGGATACCGTTAGAAAATTCAACTATGAGATTGTTACCGAAAACTATTTCGATACGGTGACGATTAGTACACCACTGACCCGCAAGCTGCGTGAGCAGGCGTTGAAATGGGGCATTAACCTGAAATACCATGGTGACGAAAGCCTCTCTGTTTCGTTCGATGAAGCCAAGACATTTGATGATGTAATTGCGTTGTTGAATGTGTTTGCAGAGGTTTCGGGATTCCAGGGTGAAATGGTGATCGATGAGGAGCTTGAATTCTCGCTTCCTGAGAATCTGGTAAGAAAGTCGGACTACCTGACGCACCCGGTTTTCAACACGCACCATACTGAGCATGAAATGCTGCGCTATTTGAAATCACTGGAGAACAAAGACCTTTCATTGGTACATTCCATGATCTCGCTTGGTAGCTGCACCATGAAACTGAATGCGACTGCCGAAATGATCCCGCTTACCTGGCCGGAATTTGGCGGCATTCACCCGTTTGCCCCAACGAATCAGGTGGGTGGTTATGCACAGCTGGTGAGCGAATTGAACACCTGGCTTTGCGAGATCACCGGTTTTGCGGCAATGTCGTTCCAGCCTAACTCAGGCGCGCAAGGCGAATATGCTGGTCTGATGGCGATTCGTGCATATCACGAGAGCCGCGGCGAAGCACATCGCAATGTGGCATTGATCCCGTCGTCGGCGCATGGTACCAACCCTGCATCTGCGGTAATGGCCGGTATGAAAGTGGTGGTAACGAAATGCGACGAACGCGGTAACATCGACGTGGAAGATTTGCGTGCAAAAGCAGAGCAACACGCATCAGAGCTGTCGTGTTTGATGGTAACTTACCCATCGACGCACGGTGTTTATGAAGAAAGCATTATCGAAATCTGTTCAATGATCCATTCATTTGGCGGGCAGGTTTATATGGATGGCGCGAACATGAATGCGCAGGTAGGTCTTACCAGCCCTGCCAGCATTGGTGCCGACGTTTGCCACCTCAATTTGCATAAAACGTTCTGTATCCCTCACGGCGGCGGGGGCCCTGGCGTAGGACCGATCGGCGTGGCCGAGCACCTCATGCCATTCCTGCCAGGTCATGTGAATTTCAGCACTCAACCTGAGCATTTGCCGAATGGGCAAGCCGGAGCAGTTTCTGCAGCACCTTATGGTAGCGCGAGCATTCTGACAATCTCTTACGCGTACATCGCGATGATGGGTGGCGAGGGACTTACCAATGCGACTAAATACGCGATCCTGAATGCCAACTACATTAAGGAACGCCTGAACGGACATTACGAAGTACTTTATACCGGCGCAAATGGCCGCTGCGCGCACGAAATGATCGTCGATTGCCGCGGATTCAAGGCGGTTGGCGTAGAGGCTGAGGATTTGGCAAAACGTTTGATGGATTACGGTTTCCACGCGCCAACCCTTTCATTCCCGGTTGCGGGTACATTGATGATCGAACCGACCGAATCTGAATCGAAAGCGGAGCTGGATCGTTTCTGCGACGCAATGATCGCGATCCGCAACGAAATCCGCGAAGTGGAAGAGGGGATCGCAGACCGCACAGACAACGTGTTGAAGAACGCGCCGCATACTTCCCGCGTGTTGCTGAGCGAAAACTGGACGCGCTCTTACAGCCGCGAAAAGGCCGCATTCCCGCTGCCGTATTTGCGCTTCAACAAGTTCTGGCCAAGCGTAAGCCGCGTCGACAGCGCTTATGGCGATCGTAACCTGATCTGCTCATGTATCCCGGTTGAAGCCTACTCCGAAGTAGAAGAGGCCTGACGCGGACATAACCCAGGCTTTAAAGCCTGGGATAAGACACCAACAAAAAGAGGCTCGAAAGAGCCTCTTTTTGTTAACCCAAGTCTTCAGGCTTGGGCCCATGATGATATGAGTATCCCTAGAAGTGTCGCTCACCAATCTCCCGCTTGCCCAGCAATACAGCTCCCACCATCGCAACCAGCAACAGAATAGAAGCCAGTTCAAACGGCAACAGATAGTCCCGGAAAAGCATATGACCGAGGCTTTCGATCATACCAATCTGCGAATCATAAGTCTGTGGATTGAATGGCTCAATAGCGGTCTTACGATACGCACCGAAAAGGATCACGAAAACGGTTCCGCCGACGATAGTCGCGGCTATTTTGGTCAAATTTGTTTTGGCTTCCTCCTGGTCCTGCTTCATATTCAGGAACATAATCACGAAGAGGAAAAGTACCATAATCGCCCCGGCGTACACGATAATGTTCACGGCAGCGAGGAATTGCGCATTCAGCAGGATGTAATGCCCTGAAAGCGTAAAGAACGTCAGGATCAGGTACAAAACGCTGTGAATGGGGTTACGCGATACCACGACCATCACCGCGCTCAGGATGGTCAGGAAGGATAGAAAGTAAAAAAAAGATACTGCTGAATTCATAATGTTAGTAACTGCTGACAGTCTTGGTTTACCAATCAGGGAATAGCTCGTGGAACAACGTTGGTGACCTCACCACTGGCTCTTTTGGCATCCAGCGCACGCGCTTCTTCCTTCGTCCAGGCTTCGCGGGTGTAGCGGTTGTTCATATCTTCCACGAGCAGGTCTTTGCCCCAGATCACCTGATCGCGCTCTGTAAACACAGGTACAAACTCATCGTGGCGCAGGTAAACGGCCTGTTTGGGGCAAGCTTCCTCGCAAAGGCCGCAGAAAATGCAGCGTAGCATATTTACTTCGTACACTGCCGCGTATTTTTCTTCGCGGTACAGGTTTTCTTCGCCTTTCACACGCTCCGCTGCGACCATCGAAATCGCTTCCGCAGGGCATGCTACCGCGCACAAGCCGCAAGCAGTACAACGTTCGCGACCTTCTGCGTCTCTTTTCAGGATATGCCGACCACGGAAAACAGGGCCGAGGTACCGTTTTACTTCCGGGTATTGGATCGTTACTTTCTTCGAAAAAAAGTGTTTGATCGTAATCGCCAGACCTGTTGCAATAGCAGGCAGGTAGGCGCGCTCTGCCAGCGTCATTTCTTTATTGCTTACTTGCTTTGAGCGATTTGTCAATTGCATGGCAATACGATTTTGGAATTAATTCAACCACGCGGTGATCACTGGCTTCAAGAAAAGCACAGCTGCACCGGTGATAATAATGTTAAAAATAGCAAGAGGGATCAGCTTTTTCCAGCCAAGGTTCATCAATTGATCATAGCGGAAACGCGGGATCGTCCAGCGTACCCACATGTAGAAGAACACAAAGAACAGTGCTTTTCCGAAGAAAACAGCCGTCCCGATCAACGTCGCGATGTTATGGCCTGTATCCGGTCCGAGAGATTTCACCAGTTGCGCATACACGAAATCCATTCCGGGATAGTTATAACCGCCGAAATACAGCACGGAAATAATGGCCGAAGAGATGAACATGTTGATATACTCGGCGAACAGGTAGAAACCGAGTTTCATACTGCCATATTCGGTGTGATAACCACCTACAAGCTCCGTTTCACACTCAGGAAGGTCGAAAGGAACACGATTACATTCCGCGAATGAGCAGGTAATGAAAATGATGAAGCCCAGCGGCTGGTAAAAGATATTCCAGTTCATACCATGCTGCTGCGCCACGATTTCACCCAGTGAAAGCGAACTGCTCATCATCAGGATCGCGATGAGTGAAAGGCCCATGGCTACCTCGTAGCTAATGTTCTGAGAAGCCGCGCGGATCGCTCCAAGCAGCGAGAATTTGTTGTTGGAAGCCCAGCCACCGACCATGATACCGTAAACGCCCAGCGCCACAACGCCGAATACATAGAGGATACCGATGTTCGACTCAACGCCTTGCAATGCCACTTCATGGTCCGCAATGCGGAATGTGCTGCCGAAAGGAATTACCGCGCTCGCCAGCAATGCCGTGAGCATCGCCAGGCTAGGGCCGGCGATAAAGAGCCATTTGTTGGCTAATGCAGGGATGAAGTCCTCTTTAAAGAACATTTTACCGGCATCGGCAAGCGGTTGCAACAGTCCGCCCCAACCTGCGCGGTTAGGGCCGCTGCGGTCCTGGATGAAACCTGCTACCTTTCTTTCCGCCCATGTGGAGTACATGGCAATGAGGAGCGTTAGCCCGAAAACGGCAACGATGGTTACGGTTTTAACAAGAAATTCTACTAAATCCATTTGAAAGCAATTTTATCCGGCTGCTTTGACTACTGATTCTCTTAATTATTGTTGGCCGCCAATGAACGGTGGTTGGCCTTATCGTTATTTTCGATGCTCTGATGACGGATCGTCTCTTCGTCAGTCACGTAAGGCCGCGAGTCGTCGATCTGCTTGAACTGCGATGCTGCCAGTTTCAACGCAAAATCCGGTTTTGCAACGAGGTCTTTACGGTATTTGTTGGCAGAGATTACCGAGCTGCGTTTCACTTTGGTAGGCCCTTCCAATACCCAGTCACTGGTTTTTTTCTTCTCAAAACGGCAGGTATTGCAAATGAAGTCGTTCACTTCGCCCCAGGTGTTTTTGCGTGCGGTCACGCGGATTATTTCATCACCGCGATACCAGACAGTCGTTTTGCCGCAGCATTTGTCGCAATCGCGGTGAGCGTCTTCGGGTTTCGAGAACCATACGCGGTTTTTGAAACGGAATGTTTTATCGGTCAAAGCGCCTACCGGGCACACGTCGATCACGTTTCCGGAGAAGTCGTTATCGATCGCTTTTTCGATGTAGGTGCTGATTTCCGAAGCATCCCCGCGGTTCATGACGCCGTGCACACGTCCGTCGGTGATCTGGTCGGCAGTGTACACGCAGCGGTAGCAAAGAATGCAGCGCGTCATGTGCAGCTGCACATGTGGACCGATATCGATTTTATCAAAAGTCCTTCTTTCTTCCTCGTAGCGGGTTTTAACCGAACCGTGCTCAAATGCAAAATCCTGCAAATGACATTCACCGGCCTGGTCGCAAATAGGGCAGTCGAGCGGGTGATTGATGAGCAGGAATTCTACAATGCTCTTGCGGGTATCGAGTACGGCCTGGTTTGTGGTGTTTTCCACCACCATTCCATCCTGAACCTGTGTAATACAAGACGGTACCAGCTTGGGCATCGGGCGAGGATCCTTTGCAGAACCAGCCGATACTTTCACCAGACACGCACGGCATTTACCTCCGGAAACCGGAAGCGGTTTATAGTAACACATCGCGGGCGGAACGAGGTGGCCCTGACTTTCATCTGCTTCGGCGATTTTGCGCGCCGCCTGCATGATGGTTGTGCCCGGTTCTACTTCGACCTCGATGCCATCGAATGTAATTTTCAACAATTGGGGTTTAACTTCTTCCATGCCAGTAATACATTATGCTATCTCTTGTTGGCTTCATAAATATCATAAGAGCCCATTGTGGAGCTATATTTCAGCGTATTCGCAAAATCATAGCCCAGAATGTTTGCAGGAGCTTTGCCTTTTGGTGAAATCACAAAACGAATCCCTTTCTCGTCGACCATTCGCCTGAACTCATCGTAGTTGAATGTCCCGTTCTGGTCTGCAAGGTAAACCAGATCAGAGAAAGGAATCAAATTATTTTTAAATAGAAACAAACTCAAAAACGATCCCTGAAAATTCTCCGAATTACATACATAAACATAGTCCGTCGGTTTCAGGTTTTTCTGCTCGCGCAGGTACGTCGCAACTTTACGGTCTTCAATGTAAAGTGCTTCAAAATTACGGAACATACCCGATTTGTACTTCATAAACACATACAATGAGCAATGCAGGAATGCAAAGATCATGAAAAGGGCCATTCCCGATTTGACAAAACCGGTTTTCAGCGCAGCGAAATCACTTTTAAATGAAAAAGCCAGCGCGAGTTGAATCACCGCCACGATCAGGTAATCCTGGTAATAGCCCACTCCGGCCCCTATCTTGAATGCGGTGGATGTTGCAAAAAGGAAAAACAGTACGGAGGCGATCACCAGGAAAAGATGGAATCCCGTGGGCCGGTAGTAGAGTGTGTAGGCACTT
>DATMSL010000906.1:0-2638 GCA_035565435.1 Dyadobacter sp.
ATTATTGCTGCTATCGAACGCCTAACCTGGCTCTGTAACCACATTCCCGAGCTTATTCAGGCCATTCCCGCTGCTGAATTTGAAAGCAAGCCTGCGCCTGAGAAGTGGAGCAAAAAGGAAATCCTGGGACATTTGATCGATAGCGCGGCCAACAACCATCAGCGATTTATCCGGATCCAGTCGGAGGATGAGCCGGTGATTTTCTATAACCAAAATGATTGGGTCGGATTGAGTCGGTATAATCTGATGGAAACGGCACAACTCATCGCCACGTGGAAGCATTATAACCTGCATTTGGCTGCTATCGCGGAAGCTATCCCAATGCATAACCTTGCCCGAAACGGTGTCGGACGAGATGGTCAAAAACATACCCTCAAATGGTATTTTGACGATTATGTCGACCATATGGGGCATCATTTACGTCAAATAATACCTTATTAATCAACTTAGCAGCTAAATCTTTAATCTCAAATATCCATAAATAAACGAACGTTCATTTATATTTGCACCATGAAAAATGGAAAACTACTTTGAGAATCAGGGATGCCAACAAGGAGGCATTAATCCGCGAGAAAGCCATCGAACTGATTGTAAACCACGGTTTCGACGGATTAAGTATGCATAAACTGGCGAAAGCCGCAGGCGTATCGGTCGCTACGATTTACATTTATTTCAAAGATCGGGAGGATTTGATCCAGCAGGTTTACACCGATGAATCACGCAAAATGACGGAGGCAACGTTGGTGAATTTCGATCCGGACGCACATTTTGATGAAGGTTTGAAACGACAATGGATCAATCGCATGACCTATTGCTTGGAAAACCCGTACAGCATGACGTTCATGGAGCAGGTGAAGCATTCGCCGCTGGTAGAGCGTTCGACCGTGGATACGCGATTTTTGCAGGCAATGCAGCGATTTGTCCATAATGCGATCGACAGGAAGGAAATTATGCCGCTGCCGGTAGAGATATACTGGTCGATAGCCTTTGCTCCGCTCTACCAGCTTGTCAAGTTCCATATCGCGGGCAAGAGTATGCCCGGCCGCCCTCCTTTTGTATTCGATGAAGAGAAAATCAACCTTACACTCGGACTGGTATTAAAAGCCTTAAAACCTTAACGAAAAGCTGAAACCGGCCCGCATCCTATTTTGTTTGCCATGAACGATCACAGTGTTACCGAAGCGTTTGTGCTGGTTTTTAAGACCAACATCAATAACCCAAGACAGGTCAAATCGATTGCCGGCACACTCGATAACTGCCCCGACATCCTCAAATGGAACGTCGATCTGGCTGATATCGACAAAGTGTTGCGCATTGAGGCCACACACGCGCAGTGCGAGCCGATGATCGAGCTGGTTACCCGCGCAGGGTATGCGTGCGAAGAATTAACAGCCTAAAAATTTACAAAATCAAACTCTATGTCCGAAACCAAACCCACATTTACGGGCTATGAAAAGTTCATCATAGCCCTTTTAGCCACTTTGCAGTTTACAGTTGTGCTCGATTTCATGGTGCTTTCGCCATTGGGTTACATCCTGCTCGACAAACTATCCATCACTACCAGCCAGTTTGGCCTCGTCGTCTCCGCATATGCATTCAGCGCGGGCGCTTCCGGCTTGCTTACCGCCGGTTTTGCCGACAAATTCGACCGTAAAAAGCTGCTCCTATTCTTCTACGTCGGCTTCCTTCTAGGCACATTCTTTTGCGGGATCGCCCCTACTTACCATTTATTGCTGGCAGCCCGTGTGTTCACCGGCATCTTCGGCGGGGTAATTGGCTCCATCAGTTTTGCCATCATTACCGATCTGTTCGCAATCAACGTTCGCGGCCGGGTGATGGGTTTTGTACAAATGGCCTTCGCGAGCAGCCAGGTTCTGGGTATCCCTATCGGACTCTATCTGGCCAACAAGTTCAGCTGGCATGCGCCGTTCCTGATGATCGTCGCACTGGGCCTGATCGTGGGGGTGCTGATCGTGACACAAATGAGGCCGATCGACGCGCACTTGAAAAATCCGCGGAAGGGTAATGCATTCCAGCACCTGGCCAAAACGCTCGCCCGGCCCGACTACCTCCAAGGCTTTGCGGCCACCGCACTACTTGCCACCGGGGGTTTTATGCTCATGCCATTCGGTACCGCATTCGGTGTGCACAACCTGGGCATCGCCGAAGGATCGCTCCCGACATTATATATGGTGACCGGCATTTCGATGCTTGTGTTTAGTCCGATGATCGGTAAGCTGAGCGACAAAACCGGGAAGTACAAAGTTTTCCTGATGGGCTCGACGGTGACCTGTATCATGACTCTCATTTATTGCAATCTCAGCGTGACCCCGCTCTGGATTATCATCGGTTTGAACGTCCTGCTCTTCGTCGGAATTACCGGCCGGATGATCTCTGCGTCGGCGCTCATGACGGCAGTTCCCGACCCGCAGGACCGCGGCGCCTACATGGGTATTAACTCGTCGATCCAGCAGATTGCTGGCGGGCTTGCCTCGTTACTTGCAGGATTTATTGTCTCGGAAACGAGCACGGGGTTCATCGAAAACTACCCGCTGCTCGGCGACGTGGTGGTGTTCGCGGTAATCGTAACGGCGTTGCTGATGTACCGCATTCATAAATATGTGGCGGCGAAATTGGC
>DATMSL010000907.1:0-2930 GCA_035565435.1 Dyadobacter sp.
ATGCAAAACTTAACGTCGCCAATATCGGCGGGCAGTTCGTTTCCGTCAATCCTGCATTGACCGGCGCGGACACTTATCTGGAATTGGGCATCAATGCGGCTGCGGGAATTTTGTACCCGGCTGCTGGCAGCGGAAATATCCAGTACCGCATTGCCAAATCGGATTGGTCGGCTTTTAATCACACCAATGATTATTCCTACAGACCGACCGGGGCATTTACCGAAAACACCCATATCGGGCTGTATTACAAAGGAATCCTTATTTATGGAACAGAACCGACGGGCGCGGGAGCAAGGTTGGCCGCGGAGGGCGCCGACGGGGAATCCGGCAGTTTTCAGGTGAGAATGCTCGGGAACCCATTTGTGGGCGATCAGGCAGTGGCTGAGATCCGCGGAGTCAGCGGGCAGCGCGTTCGCGTAACGGTAACCGATATCAGCGGCCGGCAGTTGAACGAACAGGATTTACTGGTACCGTCAAACCTAGAACACCATATCGTGAAGCTGGGCGGTCATCCGGCCGGAATATATCTGCTTCGGATGGCAACGGCGGAAAAAGTGGTGGCTGTCAAGTTAATAAAGCGTTAATTTCTTTTCCCTCGGTTTAAAAGACATCAGAATTCGGGTGGTCTTGCGGGTGAACAACCGGGAAGACCACCCTTAGCTGCGTTCCTATGTCACGTCTTATCATCCTTTTTCTATTAGAACTATTTGTGAGCCGAGCTCACGGTCAAACGGCCGTGACTCCATCACCGGAGATAAAAATTGAATCGCCCGATGGAAAACTGAAAGTGGTATTTACACACAAGGAAATAGCTCCGCGCAAACCCGGCGAAATCCGGCGGCAGATGACCTATCGCGTCGATTACCTGAACAAACCGGTAATACTGGAATCGGGATTAGGCATTCAGGTTGACAACCATGTCTTCGAAAACGCGATGGCACATAAAGTGACCAGTCAGCCAGGAACTTTCGGTACCGACTGGTGTGATGATTTAATCCTCTAAAGCGTCGAAAAAACAATGAAAGATACGTCCTGGAAACCAGTGTACGGCGAGCGAGGCACGATCCGGGATCAGTTCAATCAAGTCGATATCGGATTTGAGAAAGCCGGCAGTCCGGACTATGGTTTGCATATGATATTTCGGGTTTACAATGCGGTATGGCCTTTCGATACTACTTTCCCGAACATCCCGGCGGCATGTATTACCGCGTGGCGGCCGAAAATAGTGAATTTACGCTTCCTGCGAAGACCAAAGCCTGGTATGCGGCCTGGGCGCAAGGCCGTATTCGGCTTTGCCGTTATCCGGCTGGCCTGAGAGCTCGGAACGCCCGCTTACCCTGTTGGAAATTACGATGAAACTGACCACCGGCGGGCGGCCCCGCTAATTTTATTTTGGGCTGACCAGGTCATTTCGGTTTTAGTAGACCATCCTATCTTTCTTTTTACCAGTGAGTTAGCCGGAAGTGCGTGAATTCTGGCTGGTGGTCAATCTGCCACGGAATGGGGTGATCAGCGGCACCGTATTTTCCACTTTTACGACTATAATCTTTCATAAATCCCCTATCAAAACCTATATACCATGGCTGAAAGCAATTCTTCGGCTGGCAGGTGGGTCATTAGGATACTACTCGTCATCATTTTCGTCCAACTATTAAAATATTGCGGCGATAAACCCGAGCCTGTCAATTCCACCGCCTTACAGTCATCCCCACCGATGTCCGAAAGCAGCAGTAAGGTGTATCGTTTCAATCTTACGGAATGCCTCGGTAAGGACTTGGTTAAGCGCGCGACATTTACCGTTGATCCAACGTCCACCAATTGGGATCTCGACTTTAACAATGGCACATCCCTCACCTACACCATAATATCTGGCAATCAGTACGATCCGATGTGTGGCCTGAAAGCAAAGGACAGCTACGGCGACCGATGTGAGATCTGCATAAAAAAGGAAGGTGATGAAACGGTTGTAACATTCGACTATTCCGGCAAGAAATTGGTTTACAGGGGTTCATACATGAATTGACTTCCAAAACATTTGAAGTTATTCACGCCAGTTCCATGGTCGCCAGTCATCCTCGTAGAGGTTCGACTTGCCAACATTACAGTACTGAAACAGGATTTGCAGGTTAGTTATATCCAGTTCCAGTCTTGGAAACTTTGACCTGGGCTTGATATGATCGACGTGCATTTTCGCTCTTGGCGGCGTTAGTCCGCAGCACATACATTTTGCGCCGTACGTTCAAAGTGCCCGGTATAGGAGTTTGTACCATGCATCGGAGGTGTAAAAATTATCCGTGATGGCGAACCTTCCTCAACTCCTGATTCTCATACTGGTCAACATACCGAAGTTCCTTTCGGGTGAGTTCAAACGGCCCTTTCTTTGAGCGACTGATAAGTGCCAGATACATTCTCGGGCATAGCGTTTCACCGACGGGCCCAAAATCTCGACAATATCCGCCGGGGTTGGAATTTCCTTTCCGGTTTTCAGGTAAGTTTTAAATGCAGCCGTAACCTGCTCAATGGTGTAATCCTCCAACACCCACTGAAACCCAGCCTCGCGCATCTGCGTGCTGTCAGCAGCTTCATCGTATTTCTTCAACATCGTGTACGTCTGCTGCAATAAGTCCAATAGCTGATCCTGGCTGTCCAGACATTCCTTTATCGGCTTCCCATTTGGCACGACGATCTCACTTGATCTGCTCGGTAATTTCTGCGGCAAGTTCTGTCTGTGACTTGCGGCCACCAAAGCCACTACCTCCCTGTTCTCCGGCAAACACTATATCCGATGACGCCTACGATCCCGGCTCACCATCAGCATTTAATGGACGCTGCATAATCATATCGAATGCCACTAATGTTATAGTTACTGGTACTTCATTATATGCTTCTTATTACTCGAAAGGCGGTATTTATGTGGTAGGTAATTTACC
>DATMSL010000908.1:0-3826 GCA_035565435.1 Dyadobacter sp.
AACGCCAGGTTTCCATCAAGTAACCAGTCCCTATCCAGTAAACAAAATGGCCAGCTCCGACACCGGGCTGGCCATTTTGTTTTGTATTTCAATTGGTAAATCAGATCACCACGTTCACGATGCGTTTCGGCACCACCACAACTTTCTTGGCCGGCTTGCCTTCCATCCATTTCTGAACAGTGGCGTCTGCCAAAACTTCCTTCTCGATTTCGGCCGGCGGCGTATCCAGCGGGAACGTCAGCGAAGCCCGGACTTTCCCGTTGATCTGCACCGGATATTCGAATACCGATTCCTGCACATATTTCGCTTCAAATACGGGGAATGCGGCTTTGGAAACACCGCCTGCTTCATTGCCCAATGCAGCCCACAATTCTTCTGAAATATGCGGCGCGTAAGGCGAAAGCAGGATCACCAGTTGTTCCAAAACTTCCTTACTCTGGCATTTCTGGCTGCCCAGCTCATTCACACACACCATAAATGCACTCACAGCCGTGTTGAACGAGAAGTTTTCAATATCCTCCCCGATCTTCTTGATCGTTTTATGCAAACTCTTCAACTCCTCGGGCTTCGCCGGAACGTCCTTCACCTGCCATTGGCCGGTTTCGGTATAGAACAGCCTCCACAGCTTGCGGATGAAGCGGTAAGTTCCGTCGATACCGTTCGTATTCCAAGGTTTTGCCTGATCCAACGGTCCCAGGAACATTTCGTACAAACGCAGGGTATCCGCCCCGTAACGTTCCACGATATCATCTGGGTTCACGACGTTGAACTTGGATTTCGACATTTTCTCCACTTCCACGCCGCAAATGTATTTGCCGTCTTCGAGGATGAATTCCGCATTTTCGCCCGCGATGTCGTGGCGGGTTGCCTTGAACTTCTCCACATCCAGCACGTCGTTTTCGACGATATTCACATCCACGTGCAATGCGGAAACCTCGTATTGTGATTTCAAACCAGCACTCACGAACACCGGCTTGCTGTAATCTTCACCTTTAACCCGGTACACAAAATTGCTGCGTCCCTGGATCATGCCCTGGTTGATCAGCTTCTTGAAAGGCTCTTCTTCCTGCACAAAGCCCCGGTCTTTCATGAATTTATTCCAGAAACGGCTGTACAGCAAGTGGCCCGTTGCATGCTCGGTTCCGCCGATGTACAAATCCACGTCTTTCCAGTAGCTGATCGCTTCTTTCGACGCAAATTCGTTTTCGTTTTTCGGATCCATATAGCGATACCAGTACCAGCTGCTGCCCGCCCAGCCCGGCATGGTGCTCAACTCGTAGCCATTGCCCGAGCCGTGTTCCCAGCCTTGTGCGCGGCCCAGCGGTGGTTCGCCGTTTTCGGTCGGCAGATATTTGTCAACCTCCGGCAGGTTCAATGGCAGCTCATTCAAGTCGAGCAGGTAAGGTACCGGTTGGCCCTGACTGTCGTTTTTGTAGTAAACAGGCACCGGCTCGCCCCAGTAACGCTGGCGGCTGAACACCGCATCACGCAGACGGTAGTTGATCTTGCCTTTACCTAATCCTTTTTCTTCGAGCCAGTTGATCAGCTTGTCGGTCGCCTCTTTATAATTCAGTCCATTGATAATGCCTGAATTAATGTATTTCCCTTCCTTCGTCGCATCGGCTTGAGTTTCAATGTCCTTTTGCGCGTCCAGAATAGGGATAATAGGCAAATTGAAATGCTTCGCAAAGTTCCAGTCGCGCTGGTCGCCGGAGGGCACGGCCATTACCGCACCGGTTCCGTAGCCTGCCAATACATAGTCGGCAATGTAAACCGGCACTTTCTCCCCGCTGAACGGATTGCGCACGTATGCCCCCGTGAATGCGCCCGAAACCGTCTTCACGTCCGACATCCGGTCACGCTCCGATTTCTTCTGCGTCATCGCAATGTATGCGTCGATTTCCGCGCGCTGCTCCGGCGTCGTGATCACATCCACCAGCTCATGCTCCGGCGCGATCACCATGAATGTTACACCGTAGATCGTATCGACGCGGGTTGTAAATACTTCAATATTAGCATCTGCACCATCCACCGCGAACTTCACCAACGCTCCAACCGACCGTCCGATCCAATTCCGTTGCTGCTCTTTCAATGACTCCGTCCAGTCAACCGTGTCCAACCCATCGATCAACCGTTGCGCGTATGCGGTAATGCGCATCATCCACTGGCGCATCAGTTTCTGGATCACGGGGAAACCGCCGCGTTCCGACACGCCGTCCTTCACCTCGTCGTTCGACAATACCGAGCCTAATCCCGGGCACCAGTTTACAGTGGCGTCCGCGACGTAGGTCAGGCGGTATTTCAATGTCATCTTATATTGTGCCTCTTCCGACCATGCATTCCACTCTTCGGCAGTGAATGCGGGGGTATCCTCGTCGGCAGGCGCATTTACATTGGCATTACCTTCCTGTGCAAACTTCGCGGTCAGCGTTTCGATGGGTTCTGCCTTTTCGGTATCGTTATTATACCAACTGTTGAACAGTTCAGAAAAAATCCACTGCGTCCATTTGTAATAGCCCGGGTCGGAAGTCCGCACTTCGCGGTTCCAGTCGTAGCTCAATCCCAGGTTTTTCAACTGCTCGATGTAGCGGGTAATGTTCTGCTCCGTCGTGATGGCCGGGTGCTGGCCGGTTTGGATCGCATATTGCTCGGCCGGTAAGCCAAAACTATCGAATCCCATCGGGTGCAGCACATTAAAGCCTTTCAGCCTTTTGTAGCGGGAATAGATATCCGAGGCGATATACCCCAGCGGATGGCCCACATGCAAGCCCGCTCCCGAAGGATAGGGAAACATGTCCAACACATAATACTTGGGCAGCTCCGACGCATTCGACACGCTGAATGTGCCGTTTTGCTGCCAGTAGTCCTGCCATTTTTTTTCTATTTCCCGATGACTGTACTCACTCATATCCTGTTAGTTGTTATGCTTTTCCCGGGTTTTCGGTGTGTATATCCGCCCAAAACACTGATTATCAGAAGGTAAAGCTTTTGTTTATTTTCTATTTTCTCAAATAAAGCGCAAAAATAGCGTTTTTTGATCGGATTCGGGTGGTTGTCGATAATCCGGCATGGGATTTTACCGTTATGCAGCAGTTATTCATCTTACCCCAATTTTCAAATGCTATGAGAAACGTGACGATTGCGCTGTTTGCATTATTGATCAGCTACTCCGCCTCCGCTCAGTACGACCCCGGTTTCCGCTTCGGTATCAAGGCAGGAGCCAATTTATCGAACATCAATGGCAGCAACGATCTCACCCTCGCACCGGGTGGCAATGCATTCAACTTCAAAGACAATTCGAACCGCTCGCTGGGCTTTGCCGGCGGGGTTTTCTTCCGTTTTGGGAAAACATTCTATATACAACCTGAGCTACTATTGTCCCAAAAAGGGGGTAAATTCAACGTTTATAAAGACGGCCTAACCAATTCGCAGGGAAAAGTCGATGTACGGTTCAGCAATCTGGATGTGCCGGTACTCTTCGGTTTCCGGGTCGCGAAATTTTTCCGGGTCAATGTAGGACCGATGGCCTCTCTGCGATTATCCAGTAACGGCAAGCTCGGCGATTCATTCGATGATTTCACGGGTGACAATTCGGATGTGACCTTTAAAAATCGCCTGGCCTATGGCTACCAGGCCGGTGTCGGCTTCGATTTCGGGCGCATGAGCCTCGATGTACGTTACGAAGGGAATTTCACGGAGATCGTGAAAGTGAATTTCAACAATGCAACTACCGCTTCCCAGTTTGGCAAAAAGGGTAACCTGTTCCAGGCAACGCTCGGTTTCGCCATTTTCTAAAAGTCGGGTTATTCAATGCAAAAACAAGAGA
>DATMSL010000909.1:0-1810 GCA_035565435.1 Dyadobacter sp.
TGTCGCATTCTGAATCTCGAAACCGATTATTTTGACGAGGTTAGGGGCAATAGTGAATCTTTGGCGGGGCTGTTGTTGGAACTGTTTTCACGACTCCCGCGTACCGGTGAAATTGCTACGCACCGGGAAGTAACCTTCAAGGTACAGTCGGCAGACAAGAAGCGCATCAAAAAAGTTCGGGTGCTGGTATCCTGATGGCAGTCGGCTCTCGGCTGTCAGCAATCGGCCTTGGCGGATTTCGATCTTTAATTTTTCTCCGGATAAACGAAGTTGCTGATCGCCGAAAGCCGACGGCCGAAAGCTGGTTAAAGAAAAAATACAATTTGATTTTATTTACTCAGAACTTCTTCTTAATTTTGCCCGGCAAATAACAATAGTTTATTTGCTATGAGCACAGACCCATCCAAAGTCCTCTTCGAGGCACTCACCTACGACGACGTTCTGTTAATCCCCGGTTATTCAGAAGTCCTGCCTCGTAACACATCAACAAAAACCAAGCTTACCCGCAACATCGAGTTGAACATTCCTATTGTGTCAGCTGCTATGGATACGGTGACGGAATTTGAACTGGCCATCGCCATGGCTCAGGAAGGTGGTATTGGAATAATCCATAAAAACATGTCCCTGGAAGCGCAAGCTGAGCAGGTGAGAAAGGTAAAACGTTCTGAAAGCGGCATGATCCTCGACCCGATCACGCTGCTTGACACTTCGACTCTGGGCGACGCACACCAGATCATGCGCGAGTTCAAGATCGGAGGTATCCCAGTAATCGATAAAGACCACAAACTGGTAGGTATCCTTACCAATCGCGACCTTCGTTTCGAGCGCGAAATGAACAAGCCGGTAACCGAAATCATGACGAAGGACAATCTCGTTACGGCTTCGGAAGGTCTGTCGCTCGACGACGCAGAGAAAATCCTGCAAGAATACAAAATCGAAAAACTTCCCATTGTTGATTCAGAATATCGTCTGACGGGTTTAATCACCTATAAGGACATTCTGAAACGCAAATCACACCCGAATGCCTGTAAAGACGAATATGGCCGCCTGCGCGTAGGAGCAGCCATAGGCGTGACGCCCGACGTGCTGAAACGCGTTGAAGCGTTGGTAAAAGCAGGTGTGGATGTTGTCAGCCTGGATACAGCCCATGGACATTCCCAAGGCGTAATCGAAGCATTGAAATCCATCAAAGCGGCATTCCCTAAACTGGACGTGATCGCTGGGAACGTGGCCACAGGCGCTGCTGCCAAAGCATTGGCGGATGCCGGTGCCGACGCAGTGAAAGTGGGTGTGGGACCTGGTAGTATTTGTACAACCCGTATCATTGCTGGTATCGGAGTTCCCCAGCTGACCGCGGTAATGTGGGCGGCAGAAGGCCTGAAAGGTACTGATGTTCCGGTAATCGCCGATGGGGGTATCCGTTTCTCAGGTGACATGACGAAAGCATTGGCCGGCGGTGCGAGCACGATCATGATCGGTTCAATGCTTGCAGGTAGCGATGAGGCTCCGGGTGAAGTAGTGATTTACGAAGGACGTAAATTTAAAGCTTACCGAGGAATGGGCTCAGTGGAAGCGATGGAAGATGGTTCGAAAGACCGTTACTTCCAGGATGCTGAGGACGACGTGAAGAAACTCGTTCCGGAAGGTATCGTAGGTCGGGTACCATTCAAAGGCAAAGTTTCCGAGATCATTTATCAGATGGTAGGAGGTTTGAAAGCCGGGATGGGCTATTGCGGCGCCGGTGATATCGATTCGTTGCAGAACGCGCAGTTCGTGAAAATCACTTCTGCCGGTGTGAAAGAAAGTCACC
>DATMSL010000910.1:0-1613 GCA_035565435.1 Dyadobacter sp.
AAAACTGATCTGGCCATTATTTTCCATGTATGCGCTTTCTATCTTCTCAAAACTCTCCACATGCATATCGTTACGCAGACTCGCATAAAGGTCTGATTCACTGATCAGTGCACGGCGCATATTATCGTGTTTCAGCTTTCCTTTCTCGAAGAGCACGATCTTCTGCCCCTTGATCAACGCGCCAAAGCGGAGGTTCAGAGCACCCAGCCACGCTCCAAGACGATGCAACACGGCGATAACGGTGGCAGAAGCAATGGTAGGCACAAACTCCGAAGCGCCCACTACCGCCCGGCTCAGGATTGCGCCGAGCAGAATCACGATGATATTATCAAAGGGGGATTTCATACCGAAAGAACGCCTTCCGGCAATACGAAGGAGAATAAGCGTGATGATAAATATCACCACCGCCCGGGCCGACATCTGGAGAGCGGTCTGGTTTTCGCGCTCTCCGAAAAGTTGGGTAAGGGTTTCCATAGGGAGTCAGTTCGTTTCCTGCCTATCTGCAAAAAACAAACCAGGGGCCGCCCAGGCCGTCCTCCTATTCAAGCATGTTCCATTCGGCAACGCGGTCGCCTTGTTTCTCGACTAGCCACACCTTGCTGCCTTTGAAGCGTTTGAGGTATTTTTTGCTCTTTTCGATGCCTGCCACACTGAACGCCGTCGCCAGCGCGTCGGCCACAGTTCCGTCGGGTGAAATGACCGTCGTACGCACATGGAAAAGCAGGCCTATCCCCGTTTTTGGATCTACAATATGCGAATAGCGCACACCCTTGTATTCCATGTAGCGGTAAGTAGGGCCGGAAGTTGCGAGCGCGACATTAGATAGCTTCATGGCTTTCAATGAATCACTGCCGTTGGAAACATTGATATTCCACCCTTTCGTACCAGGAGGCGGATTGGTAAGTACGATTTTCCCCCCGGCATCCATCATAGCCGAAGTGATGCCCAATTTTTTGAGTTCTTTAATTGCTTCTTCGGCCGCATAGCCTTTACCCAGGCCCCCGATATCGAGCCGCATGCCTTTTTGCGTCAGCATAATGCGCTGCGTTTTCCTGTCCATTTTCAATTTTGAATAACCGGTACGCGCCAGGGCGTCGCGGATCTCCTCCTCAGGGGGAAATATGCCTTTGCGCGTCGCATGCCGCCACATTTGCACTACCGGCCCTAATGTTGCGTCGAAAACGCCGCCGGTTTTGGCGCTGATATCCTGCGAAACGGCGAGAATGTCAAAAAGATCCTTGCTTACCGGCACCCATTTTCCACTTCCCGAAGTCGCAGAGAGCCGGTTGATTTCGCTGCCATCGCGGTAATCGCTCATGATTTCATTCAATTCCTCTACCCTTTTGAAAGCACGATCCGCTGCAACTTTGGCTATGGAGTCACTGGAAGTATAGAAAACGAGCTTAAAAGGCGAGCCCATCAATCCCTTTTCGAAAGTGTAACGCTGCTCCTGCGCGCACGCAGGCGATATGGAGGTAAACAGACAGCCGAAAAACAGGGACAGTAAAGGCTTTGAAAATGACGTCATTGGAATAAGTAAGGGTAATCGTGCGGCAAAACTACTTCATTTCCGGCAATTCGCGGCCACCGGCTGGGGCATAATCCTGATAAAC
>DATMSL010000911.1:0-4370 GCA_035565435.1 Dyadobacter sp.
GCCCGGGTTCAAAATCAAAACTATCCAGTACGGAATGGTATTCGCTGGCATTAAGCCATTGCCCGGTCCTGAAAACCTCTTCACCACAGTAAGAACTCACAATGTTGGGTTGGCGGTCGGTATTGACCTCATAGAAAATGCCCAGCTTTTTGAAATCACTTTCCAGAAACCGCATATCCTCGTAGTGTACGGTCATCAGCAGCTGCTGCCGCGATCCGAACCGGACCTTGCGGACGTTCGCATTCCACGCCGCCGAAAGGATGTCTTTCAGGTACCCCGGCGAAGCAATGCCGCCCGGCAGGTTGATTTTGATGTGGTAATAGTCGCGCATGGTGTTACGGTTTTGTTGTCAAGTGTGGTCAGGTGTTGTCAAGTGTGGTCAAGTATTGTCAAGTGTGGTCAGGTGTTGTCAAGTGTGGTCAGGTGTTGTCACGTGTTGTCAGGTATTGTCAAGTATGGTCAGGTTTTGTCAGTTGTGGTCAGGAGTGGTCAAGTATGGTCTTTAAATCAGTTGATAACAATCATTTGACTAGCAATGACCATTATTGACAATACTTGACTATTAATGACAATCCCTGACAACACTTGACTGTTAATGACCATTCCTGACAACACCTGACTATTAATGACCATTCCTGACTATTAATGACATTTTCTGACCTAATTTCAATTCGCCACCAAATTTGCTTCCAACGCTTTTTCAAGTATCGATCTCACCTCCGGTCGGCACGAGCCGCAGCCGGTTCCGGCACCGGTAGTCTGGCAGAGCTTTTGGAAATCGCCGCAGCCGCCTGCAATGGCTTGTTCCAGGTTTCCTTGTCCTACATTATTGCAGGAACATATCAGTTTCCCCATCATTGGTTCGGCCTTCTGGCTCGCGCGCAGGAGTTGGAGGCGTTTCTCCGAGAGTTCGACGCCACCCGAAATCAAGTCGCGGAATTCGAGGAATTCGTTTTTGTCGCCGATCAGGATCGCGCCTACGAGCTTGTCGCGGTGCACGATACATTTCTTATAGTAACGCTTTGATTTATCGATAAATACGATCTGCTCATAGGCCGGATCGTTGGCCGGGGCGTCGGTCATGCCAATGCTGCAAAGCTGCAACCCCTCCATTTTCAGGATATTCATCGAGGTACTCCCTTTGTAAGGTTGCGAAATATCGCCCGCAAGGTAGTTGGCAATCACTTCGGCCTGCTGCTCGGCAGCTAGGGTAATACCCCACATTTGGCCGTTCCATTCAGCGATTTCTCCTGCGGAGTAAATGTCCGGGTCGGAGGTTTGCATGTAATCGTTCACCACTACGCCGCGCTTGCATTCGAGACCGGCCTGCTGGGCAAGATCGATGGTCGGGACGGTGCCTATTGCCAGTACAACCACCTGGCAATCGATCTTCCGCCCCGATTTCAGCCTGATTCCTTCCACGGTATCCGAACCCGAGAAGGTAGCCACCTCATCATTGAAATAACATTCGATACCCCGGTCGAGCAGCTCCTGATAGAGCAACTCGCTCGCCAGCGGGTCGAGCTGGCGCTCCATAAAACGGCCGCTGCGCTGGATTACGGTCACTTTTACGTCCATTTCCCGGAACGATGCCGCCAGCTCCAGGCCCAGGATACCCCCGCCGACGATTACCGCGTGGGGTTCGGGCTGTTTCAAAAACGGCAGGAGCGAATCCGCGTCGAGGCGCGAGCGCATATTGAAAATCCCGGGCAGGTTAGGGACGCCCTTCGGCATGAAGGCCTTGCTGCCCATGCCGAGAATGAGCTTGTCGTAGTGGTGTTCCAATCCATTGCTATCGATCACGGTCTTGTGTTTCCGGTCGATGTGCATGATGCTCACACCCTTGTGCACGGTAATGCGATTTTCGGCAAACTGGTCTTCGCGCAGCTTCACGAGCTGTTCCCAGGTTTGCGAGCCGCTGATATAGTCGGGCAGCATTACCCGGTTATAGAACGGATATATTTCTTTGGAAAAAACATGGATCTCGTCGTCGGCATTCAGCTGGCGGTAGGAATTGATAAAGCCCAGCCCGGCCGATCCGGCGCCGATGATAATGATTTTCTCAACTGGTTTTTGATATAAACTCACCTGAACAGCCGAGAACTTGAAATCAGGTTCTTTGGATTTTGGGTCAACCAGCGGGCTGGTCAGGTTATTGGCGCGTACCAGGTTGCTTCCCAATATTTTGCCCCAATGCATCGGCAGGAAGCAAAGGCCCTTGCGCACGTCCGTGGTAATCTGCGCCTTCACGCGCACTTCGCCCCGGCGGCTGCCGACCGTCACTAAACTGCCTTCCAAAATGCCGCGCTCATACGCGTCTTCCGGGTGAATTTGCAGGAAAGGTTGAGGGATATGTTTGTTCAGTTTCGCTACGCGGCCCGTTTTGGTCATCGTGTGCCACTGGTCACGGATCCTTCCGTTGGTTAAAACCAACGGGAATTGACTGTCTGTTGGCTCCGAGTGGTTTTCGTCGGGTAGGGCGTGGATTTGGGCTCTTTTGTTTTTGGTGTAGAATTGATGATCTGTGAAAAGGCGTTTGGTACCTGGTTGGCGCACTTCTGTTGAACGCTCCGCATCCAGAGCCGATAACGGCCATTGAACGCTGCGTTTTTCTTTCAGCAATTGATGGCTTACGCCGGTAACGTCGATGGTTGTCCCCTTGGTAACTTTCACGTATTCATCGTAAACCTCGGAAGTGGTTTTGTAATTAAACGCTTCTTCAAAACCCATTTTCTGGGCAAAACGCCAGAGGATTTCGGAGTCGGGCAGGGCTTCACCCGGTGCATCGAGCACTTTGGGAAGGTAAGTAATGCGGCGTTCGGCGTTGGTCATGCTGCCGTCTTTTTCCAGCCATGCGGCTGCGGGCAGTACCACGTCGGCGAAATGCACGGTATCGGCCCGATTGGATACATCCTGAACTACCACGAAACGCGATTTTTTCAATGCGCTTTCCACGGCGTTCATATCCGGCATACTTACCAACGGGTTGGTATTGATGATCCAGATCGCTTTCAGTTTGTCGTCGGCGAGCGCTTCGAACATTTCGGTGGCGGTGAGGCCGGGCTTGTCGGCAATACGGACGGGCGTGTTCCAGAACTGCTCCATTTCCTCGCGGTGTTCGGCATTCACGACTTCGCGATGGCCGGGGAGAATATTGGCAAGGCCACCTGTTTCCCGACCGCCCATGGCATTCGGCTGACCGGTCAACGAGAATGGCCCATTACCGGGTCTGCCAATTTTACCGGTAATTAAATGCAGGTTGATGAGCGAAAGGTTTTTGTTTACACCGATTACCGACTGGTTTAGACCCATTGTCCAAAAGGAAAGAAAACCTTTCGAACGGCCGATCCATTCGGCGGCTAAGGCAATGTCGGCGGAAGGGACACCACAAATGTCGGCCGCTTCCGCCAAAGTGCGCTGCATTACTTGTAGCCGGAATAATTCGAAACCATCGGTGTGGTCTGTAATAAACCGCTCATCGAGATAATCATTTTCGATCAGCAAACGGCCGATCGCATTGTTGAGAACAATGTCGGTGCCCGGGCGGATCTGCAAATGCAGGTCGGCCGAGCGGGCGGTGTCGGTCACGCGCGGGTCCACGCAGATAATTTTGGTATCCGGTTTCGCCGTTTTGTGCGCTTCCACGCGCCGCCAGATAATGGGATGGCACCAGGCCGGGTTAGCGCCGGTTACGTACATAACATCGGCCGCCTCGATGTCGTCGTAGCAAACGGGAACACTATCCTCACCCAGTGACAACTTGTAACCCACCACCGCCGAGCTCATGCACAGGCGGGAGTTGGTGTCGATATTGTTGGACCCGATGAAACCTTTGATCAGCTTGTTTACAAGGTAGTACTCCTCCGTAAGGCATTGACCGGAGACGTAAAATGCTACCGAATCGGGTCCAAATTTTTTGATTAATGTCTTAAAGACCGTCGCTGTGCGTTCCAAAGCCTCATCCCAGGTCGCGCGCTGCAAGGGCATCGAGCGGTTGAGGCGCACCTGCGGATAAAGCAGGCGATCGGACTGATCCATGACCGTGTAATGCAAATTCATCCCTTTGGAACACAGCATGCCCTTGTTCGAAGGGTGCTCTTTGTCCCCTTCCAGGCTCAGCTGGCCATTACTTTCTTTCGTCACCACGACCCCGCAGCCTACGCCGCAGTAACAGCAGGTCGATTTATAGGAATTGGGGGCTGGTTTCATGGATTAATGATTGAATGATTGAATAACTTGAACTGGTATTAATATCAATCTTCTTTTTTCTTTTGCTTTGGATCCCCGGGTTAAAACCCGGGGCAATGGGATTTATTTTGTTGGCCCGGAGGGCCGTCCTGTTTATAGCAATCTTTTTTTTGTTACCGTTT
>DATMSL010000912.1:0-7641 GCA_035565435.1 Dyadobacter sp.
AGCAGATCCTGAAAGACAATTCGAGCGCAGGGCAGGTGCAATCGTTGCAGCAGTCGCTTCCGAGCAGGAATACCGGGGTTTCGGGGCGGTTGTCCTACTCGTTCGATAACCGATATTTTGCGGAATTTAACTTTGGCTATAATGGGTCGGAGCGGTTTCATAAGAGCAAGCAGTTCGGTTTCTTTCCGACCATCGGCGGGGCGTGGGTGATATCGAACGAAGATTTCTGGAAACCCATGGAGCGCATTGTGAACAAGCTGAAAATACGCAGCTCGTACGGCCTCGTGGGTAACGACGCCATCGGAAGGCCCGACCAGCGTTTCTTCTTTCTCTCCGAAGTTAACCTGAACAATTCGCAGAGAGGTACGTCTTTTGGTTTCAATTCCAATTATACCCGGAATGGCGTGTCCATCAGCCGGTATGAGAACAAGGACATCACCTGGGAAACGTCCTATCAGACAAACCTCGGGCTGGAATTTTCGATCCTGCAAAAACTGAATGTGATCGCGGAAATCTACAAGCAGCGGCGTTCCAATATCCTGATGGAGCGGGCTTCGATCCCGAGCACCATGGGGTTGGCGGTCACGCCCTCGGCCAACGTGGGCGAAGCCAAATCGAAGGGTTTTGATTTAGCAGTAGATTTCAATCAGAACTTCAAAAACGGCGCCTGGCTGGTAGCAAGAGGTAACCTCACGATGGCCCGTTCGGTTTACTCCATTTTTGAAGAGCCTGATTATAAAGACCGCTATTTGTCCAGGGTAGGGCAGTCGATCAGCCAACCCCGCGGCCTGATCGCCGAGCGGCTTTTTATCGATGATAATGATGTGAAGAATTCGCCCCGCCAGAACTTCGGTGTATATGGCGCCGGGGACATTAAGTACCGGGACATTAACCGGGACGGGCAGGTTACCAATGCGGATTTTGTGGCGATCGGGCACCCCGAAACACCTGAGATTACCTACGGGTTTGGCTTGTCGGCCGGACGCGGGCAGTTCGATCTCTCGGTGTTCTTCCAGGGCCTGGGAC
Source organism: Dyadobacter sp. (assembly GCA_035565435.1). Lineage (GTDB taxonomy): Bacteria > Bacteroidota > Bacteroidia > Cytophagales > Spirosomataceae > Dyadobacter. The sequence goes on from DATMSL010000912.1 coordinate 1,027, forward strand.
GCGAATCGTTTTTTATCAATCCGGTCGCTTCTGCCCCTTTTATCGACTATAATAAAGATAACAACGGAGGCAACGATCTTTTTCCGGCCAACCTGATCGGCGAGAATGCATTGTTGAAAGCCTTTGCGGACAGCCACTGGTCGGAAGAGAACCGCAATATCTACGCCGTCTGGCCTAGAATGTCGACGGTCGAAAACCAGAACAACTCCCAGCGAAGCACCTGGTTCATGCGCGACGGTTCATTTATCCGCTTGAAAACCCTCGAAGCTGGCTACACGGTAAAGGGCCGCGTGCTGGAAAACCTGAAAGTGACCAATTTCAGAATCTATTTTAACGGGACGAATTTGTTGACATTCAGCAAGTTCAAGTTGTGGGATCCTGAAATGGGAGGGAATGGCCTGGGTTACCCGGTCCAGAAAGTTTTCAACATCGGTTTGAATATGAATTTCTAAGCTTCATACTATGAAATTACTGTACACCAGTTTTTGCCTTACCGCCCTGCTCGTTCTCACGACCGCGGGTTGCCGGAAATACCTCGACATTGTGCCGGACAACGTGGCGACCATCGACAATGCGTTCAAAATGCGTGCAGATGCGGAAAAGTATCTTTTTACCTGCTATAATAACCTTCCGCAGTTCGGCAATGAGGGCGCGGATCCTGCCTTTCTCACCGGCGATGAATTTGCGACGGTGTATCCCGTGCTCGGAAATATCAACGGGAGCCTGTACCGGATCGCCAGAGGGGAGCAGAACATCGTTTCGCCGATCGCCAATTACTGGGATGGCAAGTATTTCCAGGCACTCCGCGAATGCAATATCTTTTTGGAAAACATCGACAAGGTCCGCGACCTCACCGATTTTGAGAAGAAAAGATGGGTGGCGGAAGTGAAATTCCTGAAAGCCTATTACCATTATACTCTCGTCAGGATGTATGGCCCGATTCCGATCATCAAAAACAACCTGCCGATTTCAGCCTCGGCGGAACAGGTGAAGGTTAAAAGGCAGCATGTGGATTCGGTTTTCAATTACACGGTAAGTCTGATTGACGAGGCGGCTGCGGACCTTCCTGTGATTTTGCCTAACGAGTTTTCCGAGCTGGGAAGGATTACGAAGCCTATCGCGCTGGCAATCAAAGCCGAAATCCTCACTACCGCGGCCAGCCCGCTTTATAACGGGAACCAGAATTACGCCAATTTCAGGAATAAGGACAACGAGCCCCTGTTCAGCAGCACAGCGAGCCCTGAGAAATGGGAGCGTGCGGCCCAGGCTTGCCGGGAGGCAATTACGGCCTGCGAGGCCAACGGGCACCGGCTTTACGAATTCGTGCCCCGCTCGGTAACCACCAAGGTTTCGGATTCGACGCAGCGCCTGATGTCCATCCGCGCCGCGGTAACCGATAAGTGGAATGTCGAGCTCATCTGGGGGGCTTCCAATTCGACGGGCGGCGGCAGCCGGGGGTTTCAATCGCTTTCACAGGCACGGCTAAGCCCTTTCACCGGTACGATACCCAACGAAAGCATTGGTTCGATGCTGGCTCCGCCACTGCACATCGCCGAGATGTTTTACAGCCACAACGGCGTGCCGATCGAAGAGGATAAAACCTACCAATATGGTACCCGCTTCACCGCACTGCGGAAAGCATTGAAAAGCGAACGCTATTATATTAAGGAAGGCTACACGACCGTCCAGCTCAACTTCGACCGCGAGCCGCGTTTTTATGCCGACCTCGGTTTCGACGGCGGAATATGGTTCGGCCAGGGGAAAAACGACGACGACAATACCTGGGTACTGGAAGGAAAACTGGGGCAGACCGGCGGCAGGCAGGGGGCTTCCCTGTATTCCGTGACCGGCTATTGGCCCAAAAAACTGGCTAATTATAACAATACCATCAACGACCCGGCGCAGCAATACAACGTGGAAGGCTATCCGTTCCCGATCATGCGCCTCGCAGACCTGTACCTGTTACATGCGGAAGCATTGAACGAATCGAATGGGCCATCCGCGGAAGTGTACGGCTGGATTGATAAGGTACGGGCCAGGGCCGGTCTCAAAGGGGTGGTGGAATCGTGGACCAAACATTCCAATAAGCCTTCCAAATTCAGCAGCAAGGAAGGTATGCGCGAAATCATCCAGCGGGAGCGGCTCATCGAGCTGGTTTTTGAAGGGAAAAGGTTTTGGGACCTCCGCAGATGGCGGGTGGCCGAAAACTACCTCCAAAGGTCGGTGAATGGATGGGATATCGCCCAGCGCGAGGCTGTCAACTATTACCGGGTGAAGCCGATTTACACGAGCAGTTTCAGTCTGAAAGATTATTTCTGGCCCATTTCCGAAAACTCCCTGATTGTTAACCCGAACCTTGTCCAAAACCCAGGCTGGTAAATGCTGTTGTCTATGAAAAAGATTAAGATACTATTCTCTCTTGCATGGGTGTCGGCCTGGCTTTGCTCCTGCGCCGACACGGACGAGATCCGCAAACCCCTGGGCGCGGATGCGACGAAGCCCGGTGTGGTGACAAACACTTCGGTAGTCAATTTTGCGGGGGGCGCGACGATCTCGTACTCGCTCCCGGCCGATGAAGACCTGCAATATGTGGTGGCCGAGTACGTCATTAACAATACTACCACACAAGTCAGCGAAGCAAAGGCATCGCATTATACCAACAAGCTGACCGTCGAGGGTTTCTCTGCCGCCGGCGACTATGAAGTAAAGTTGTATTCCGTAGACAAAAGCGATAATAAATCGGAACCGGTGGTTGTGAAGATCGCTCCACAGGCGCCGCCTGTTCAGACCGTTTTCAATTCACTCCAACTGGGAGTCGATTTTGGCGGGTTGAACGTCGCATTCAATAACCCCTCGGAGGCCAAGCTGGCTATCGTGGTGATTACTACTGATAATAATGGTGATTTCATTCCGACCGAGACGTTGTACACGCAAATGAAAGGCGGTTCATTTGCCGCCAGGGGGTTCGATACGCTCAGCAGGAAGTTCGGCGTGTACGTGCGCGATCGCTGGAACAATTATTCCGACACCGTTTTTAAGGAAGTGAAACCGTTTTTTGAAAAGAAACTGGATAAAACCAAGTTCCGGGAATACGTATTGCCGACCGACGAAGAGAGCGGCTATGGCTGGCGAATACCCTTTGTTTGGGATGATCTGCCGAATGAACCCGGCTTCCATACCATCCCGCTTTCCGACCGCGACATGCCGATCCACTTCACGTTCGATCTCGGGACCGTGGCCAAGCTAAGCCGGTTCAGGCTTTGGCAGCGGCAGGGCGACTGGTTTTATAAACACGGTAATCCGCGTAAATGGACCATGTGGGGCAGCGAAAAGGCACCCAACCCGGATGGCAGTTTCAATGGCTGGACCAAGTTGATGGATTGTGAGTCGATCAAACCGTCGGGGAGCCCTTATGGCGTGAACACCGGCGAGGATATTGCCTACATGTCGGCCGGGGAGGAGTTCGTATTCCCGCTTTCGGCCCCGAAGGTGCGATACATCCGGATGCAGATCCATCAGAACTGGTCCGATACCAAGTTTGTCCATTTTACCGAGATCACTTTCTGGGGTGATACCAAATAATTCTAAACTGACATTTTATGGTTATCAAATATAAAATCACTGGGCTGTTGCTGATGGCTTGCGCACTGGCGTCGTGTACGGACTGGGACGATTTCAAAAAATACCAGGCAGGCGGGGAAATCGTATACCCTGGACGCGGCGATACGATGCTGATAGCTTCGGGAAGAAACCGGACGCAGCTGCTCTGGGTCCTGAGCGCCGATCCGCGCGTTACGGCCTACAAATTATATTGGAACAACAAAGCCGACTCCATGGAAGCCGCCGTGCCTTCCGACTTGATCGGCGACACGGTGAAAATCATGATCGATCCGCTGCCGGAAGGAGCCTACAATTTTGAAATGTACTCATTGGATGCGAAAGGTAACCGCTCGGTGCCGCTGCGTTTCAACGGGAAAACATTTGGCGCAAACTATGAGAATGGCTTGTTGAACCGCACCATCAGCGAGGCCTCTTACGATTCGACGCTCAAAATGTTGAAGATAAGCTGGAATATTCCCGATACGGTGAACATTAACACAGAACTTAAATACATATCAACCGACTCAAAAACCAAATCGTTGCTGGTAGGCCCGGAAGTTCAGGAAAGCAAAATTCCCGACTGGAAACCCGGGACGTTGCTGAGCTACCGCTCCTCATTTAAGCCGGACAGAAAAGCCATCGATATCTTTACCGTTACCCGGTACGATACGATGTCGGTGAAGAAGCCGGAATGAGCGGTCGTTTGCGACGGCGAGCCCGGCGGGGCTGCAAATTTTACGCATTACAAAAGTGGGGCGATCGTCAACCGGCGCCCCACTTTTTGTACATTAGAACAGAAAGCGATGGTCTTTTATAAACTGTTCAAAATCAATGGGACTCTTACCCGTAACGCGGGTGGTCGCGTCTGACACCGCTGATGCCTCCTCACGCGCATAATGCGCGTAGTCTTCGATCAGACCGCCTATTTGCCATTCCGGGAATCCTGCGCCGCCGAGGGCCTTTTCCATCTGCTCGGGGGATACGTCGATGAAATTCACCGGTTTGCCCAGGACCTCGGACAGGATTTCGGCGAGCTCGTAATGGCTGAGCGCGTCGGGGCCGGTGATGTCGTAGGTTTTGTTTTCATGCCCGGCTTCGGTCAGGGCGGCGGCGGCAATGGCTGCAATATCCCGCACATCCACCAGGCTTACCCGGGCCTTCCCGATGGCAGCGAAAAACTGGCCGTGATGTTTAATCTGTTCTTTAAAGGCCAGCAAACCCTGCATGTATAAATTGGGGCGAAGGAATGTGTACCGGAAATCCAGTTCTTTGATCCGGTTTTCGACCCTGGCATGGTAGCGCAGGAAACGTACCGGGGAGGATTCGTTCGCTGCAAATTGGGAGAGTTTGATAATATGCTGTACGCCACCCCTATGTGCGGCTTCTACGAAACTCATCTGTAATGATTCCGCCTGTTCCGACGAGTTGGTTAAAAGAAAGGCCTTCTCAACGCCGTGCAGGGCATATTCAAAAGTGGCCGGATCGGCCAGGTCGCCCACGATGGCTTCGGCATGAGGTAGCTTATTGAGTTGTTCGGCTTGTGCGGGAGTGCGCACAAGCGCCTTGAAACCGGTATTCAGCGATGTAAGCTGTTGAACGAGTTGGGATCCTACGGCACCTGTTGCGCCTGTCAGAAAAATGCGGGTCTGTTTCATGCTGTTTGTTTTTTGTACAGCACAAAAGTCATGCATCCCGCGTCGCTAAAATTGTAAGAAAACGAAACCCGCACCGAGATCAGCCGCCGGCTTTACAGATGTTTTCCTGGAATTGGATATACCGGCGGGGGCTCAGATTGAGATAATGGTTGAAGTCGCGAATAAGCTGGCTCTGATCGTAATAGCCGCAGGTCTCCGCGATTTGAAGCCAATCCACTTTGCCGGAAGTAGCTTGCAGTAGCTGGATGGCTTTCGAGAATTTTTCATAGCGGCCTCTTTCCTTGGCCGTAAATCCGAGGTATTTCTTATGGTTCAGCTGGACAATGCGTTCGCTTTGTCTGGTTTTTTGAGCTACGGTTTTAATAGGGTTAATCATCGCGTAGTCGGCGTTTTCCCCGGTAATGCTGCTGGCCGACAAATGCCTTGGTCGCAAGTAGGGCCTGCAAAAATCGAGGATCAGCTTTACACGATCCATCGCGGGTTCGTTTTTCAGCCGGAGCCAGAGTGCCGAAAAGCAATGCTCATCGAGCAGCTCGTCGGGATGTGTCGCGATTTGCTCGGAAAGGACGGCGAGGCCGAAAAACCGGTAAAAAGCATCGTCTTTGAAATTGGCTACCAGCAAATCGGCACCCGAGGGCAGCGTGTATTCGACAGGCTGTTTGATAGGCCCCAATACTACACATTCATGGATTTCAAGGCTGTTATCCCCGGATTTGAACCTCACCGCAGGCCCGAACCCAAATACCATGATCGTTTGAAAACTGGGTATCAGCCTCTTTGTAACGTCCTGCCCGGTATTGTTTTGAGCTATGTAAAAATGCGTGAAGACGTCCGTGAACTCAGTTGGAACGGCTACCCGCTGCTCGGTATAAATGTTGTTTTCCTGGTTCATTCCAAAAAGCCCTGTCGCCTGAAAGATCCGATAATATAGTCAGCACGGACCGTTTTCAAGCAAAATATCGGAGAATGCTTATGCTACTTTGTATATACAAACTATAACCACTATACTTGTGCTGCGATTTTGAAAACACATATTTTGGTTAAAAATATTGATTTTGAGTTGTATTGCAATTATTGTTGGTTAATTAGTTTGTATAAACATATATCTGCTTAAAACCTGACTCATTCCTAACCCATGAAAAACCGCCTTCTCGCGAGAACGCTTGCCGTTCTGCTATTGTCCGTATTGGTAATCGCGTCGGGCTTTGCGCAGCAAAAGACGATCTGGAAAATCGGCGAGGCTGATAATTCGCCGTCCGGAATGGCGCTTGCGCCCGAGGGGTACAAGCGGTTTCTGGAAAAGGACTTTGGTTATGAAGATAATTTTTTCCTCATCGGCCGTTCAGAAGCGCAGAAGGAC